>JARLHH010000080.1 GCA_031292335.1 Candidatus Limnocylindrales bacterium
AGCCGCTGCCAGCCGCCGCGTGGTCCGGTGGGCACCTCCCTTCCCGAACCAGGCCCAGTGGCTTCCGTACGACCCATGCAGGAGCAGCACGACCGGGAGCTGCTCGCCCGGGGTCCTGCCGTCCGGCGCGTACACAGAGATGTCGCCGCGTCCGCCGAGCGCGGCGCTCCCCACGGTGAGCAGGCGGATCCCGTCGAGCTCGAAGCGCGGATCGGACACCTCGAGGTCGGGGAGTTCCGGATCGCCAGCCGGCCTGGGCACATGCCGCTCCGTTCTCCGACCCTGCGTGCCTGGCGCCGCGGTCCTCGGGTCACACGGCCGCGGACGCGCGTCAGAGATCCGTGAGGTCGAGCGCGCGCGATCCGGGCGTCCGGGGCGCGGCCGGCTCCTCCCAGGGGAGCACGACGCTTGCCTCCTCGAGGGGCCGGAACGAGTTCGCCAGGTGGCGATTGACGAGCAGCGTCTCCACCTCGTCGCTGATCGAGTCCGGGCCACGCTGGTACGTGACGGTGGCATCGGTGAGCGGCAGCCACGCGGCGCGACGGAGAGCCGTCACCAGCGGGTCGGACGCCGGAGTGCCGTGAACCAGCCCTACCACGCGATATGGGCCGATCTCCATGACCACCCGCGTCGAGTGCGTCCGCAACCGGCGGGCGGCATCGCCCCGAGGGCCGATTGCCACCACCGCGCACAGCTCCTCGGTGGTCACCGTGATCTCCGGAGTCTCCACCACGTGCCCGTCATCCAGGCTCTCGAGGCGGGCGTCCTCGATCCGCAGATCCTCGGTGGCGTTGAGCTGGTCGGTCAGCCGGCCCTCGCCAAGATCCACGCGCCCGTGGAGGCGACAGTCGGCGGCGTAGGCGTCGAGATCGATCACGGGGCCAATGGTAGCGGCCCGAACCCGGAGGATCATCGCAACCGGGACGTCGTGCCCCGAAATGGCGCGTCTGGACCGGCGCGGTCACCGGGCAGCGGGCGGCTCGTGCCGGGTCATGTGGCACGGAGCGGCCTGCCGCTGGCGCCTCAGTGTCTATAGGCGAACCACAGGCTGAGCAAGCCCAGCGCGCCCAGCGGGATGATCAGCAGCCCGAAGCCGCCCGGGAGGAGCGCCTGCAGCCACGCAACGCCATTGTGGAGGAGGTTCGCGGCCGTCCCGATCGGATCGTCCATCGAACTGCCCTCCAAGCGACCACCAGCCCGGGTGGAGCCATATCCTCTGCCCGATGGCGCCCGCGCCGTGCCCCGGATTATCCAGCCGCCGTGACCAGAAGACCAGCGAACTTTGTGGGCAGGACTGCCCGGAAGGTGGTTGCCCCCGGCAGCCTCAGATGAACTTCCGCAGGTCGCGGAGCTGCTCCGTGGATTCCGTGCCGGTGAAGCAGTAATGGAGGTCGATGAAACGCGCCCGGAAGCGCGCCACCTCGTCACGGACGTCCGTTCCGTCGACCACGACATCCTTGATGAACTGGGCGACCTGCTGGAAGTCCGCCGCCTCCATCCCGAACCGGGTCATCTCGGCCACGCCCAGCCGCAGCGCGCCCGCGGTTGTGAAGCCCTCGTCCGTCGGGGTGGCCTGGTAGTTGCAGACGATGTTGTTCTCCTCGAGCCGCCGCGCCGCGTGGATCCCCTTCGCGTAGCCGACCTCGACGACCACCTGGTGGGTCTGCGTGTAGCCGAGCGACGGGTCGCCG
The DNA here is from genome assembly GCA_031292335.1 of Candidatus Limnocylindrales bacterium. Taxonomy (GTDB): domain Bacteria; phylum Chloroflexota; class Limnocylindria; order Limnocylindrales; family CSP1-4; genus CTSoil-043. The sequence goes on from JARLHH010000080.1 coordinate 1,692, forward strand.
GCGACGCGCATCCCCAGGTCCGCGAGCGACCGCGCGAGCGCCTTTGCGTTCGCGAGGACCGCCGGCTGGTAGGAGTCCTTGAACGCGCTCATCTCGTACGCCGAGAACAGGAGCCCGACAAGCGTCCCGAGATGGTGATTGCTGACGCTGCCCGGGAAGGCCCGCGACTCGATCGTCTCCCAGAGCCGGAAGCGTGGGTCGTCCTCCGCCCAGTTGCCGGCGACCACGCCCCGCTGGGTACCGAAGAACGTCTTGTGGGTGGACCCCGTGACGAGGTCCGCGCCCTCTGCGAACGGCTCCTGGAAGTGCGGTCCCACCAGGCCCAGGATGTGGGCCATGTCGTACATGATCACCGTGTCGAGGCCCATCTGGTCCACGAGACGGCGCACCGCCGCGACCGGCTCGGGGTACAGGATCATGCTCTTGCCCAGGATGATGAGCTCCGGCCTGGCCCGATCGAACAGCTCGGGCAGCGCGTCGAGGTCGATCTGGTACGGATCGTCGGCGCGGACCGGGAAGTTGAAGACGGCCGGCGCTTCGGTGGCCGGGTTGCGCGCGACGTAGTCGCGCAGCGCGCCCATCGGCTGGGCGCTCAGGTGGCCGCCCTTGATGATGTGGTTGTTGA
>JARLHH010000081.1 GCA_031292335.1 Candidatus Limnocylindrales bacterium
GGCGGCGACGGGATGGTGCGCGACCAGCTCGTCGGGCTCCTGGCGTTCGGAATCGCCCTGGTGATCACGACCGTCTCGGTCGAGCTTCTCCACGCGACCGCCCCGGACGCCGGCCGGCTGGCGGAGATCGCGGTCCTCGTGATCGCCAATGTGGCCGCGACCGCCATGCGCTTCCTGATCCTCCGCCAGGCGCTCGAGCGGCATGCCGGCGCGCGACCGGGCCTGCCTCCGCCCGCCGGCCGCCCGTCCGCGACTCGGGTGGGGGCACGGGGATGATGGGCCGGGGGCGAAGACTGCCTCCGATCGGCGCGATCGTCGACGCGGGCCTCGCCCTTCGCCTCGCTGGTGCGGTCCTCGGGTGGCAACTTGCGGAACGGCCTCAGATTACGGGCCAGAGGTCACATCTCACGCCGGGCACGCTCACGCAGGATTGGCCGCATGAATACGACAGCCCCGCAGGATGCGCTCCCCTCCTCGGTTTCTGACGCTTCATCACTGAGCCGGCGCGGATTCCTCCGCGGCGCGGCGATCACGGGCGGGGGCCTGATCGCGGCGTCGGTCGCCGCGTGCGCCGCCCCGGCCGCCTCGAACTGGACGTATCCACCCGCGCCGTCGAGCGGGGCGGGGTCGGCGGCCACTCCCAGCCCAAGTCCAGCAGCATCCGCATCGGCCAGCCCGTCGGCCGCCCCGATCGCCTCGGCATCGGCCACACCTTCCGCGGCGCCGTCAGGGCCGATCCCGGCTGGCTGGACGCAGCACGACGTTGACGCCCGGACGGTCGTCCGGCGCTACCTCGGGAACCTCGCGCCCGCCCTCAAGGGAATCTACGGCGACGCGGTGTTCGCCAAGCTCGCCGAGATCCTCGGGGCCGCCGATGGGTATCCCGAGCTGAGCGCCAAGCCCGCCTTTGCCCAGGTCCCGCAGCTCGTCCTGACCGACGCGCTTCAGCCCCTCAAGCCGACGATCGACGCGGGCGTGAAGGTCTTCAGCCTCACGATCGACGAGATCGAGCAGCACATCGATGAGCTGATGCCGCCCGTGGCGGCCCTCGGCTACAACGCGCAGTGGCCGGGCCCGACGATCCGGGTAACCCAGGGCGACCGCGTCCGCGTCCTCTTCAAGAACAACCTGCACGAGACGACGAGCGTCCACTTCCACGGCGTCCAGGTCGACGATTTCTTCCAGGACGGCGTGCCGTTCGTCACCCAGACGCCGATCGTGCCCGGCTCCACCTACGCGTACGAGTTCACGGCCCGGGACCCGGGGTCGCTCATGTACCACTCCCACCACAACGCCACCGACCAGGTCGGGCGGGGCCTGCTCGGCGCGTTCATCGTCGATCCGGTCAAGGATCCGGTGAAGTACGACCGCGAGTACGTCTGGATCTCGAACGACTCGCTGGGCGGGTTCACGATCAACGGTCACGGGTTCCCGGCGACGGTCCCGGTGCTGGCGGCGCTCGGCGAGACGGTCCGCGTCCGGTTCATGAACGAGGGAATCATGATGCACCCCTGGCACAGCCACGGGAACGTCATGAAGGTCATCGCCCGCGACGGTCACCCGCTGGGCAGTGCGGCCTTCGAGTGCGACACCCTGGGCGTGAACCCCGGCGAGCGCTACGACGTGCTGATCACCCCGCAGCATCTCGGCGTCTGGGCCTTTCACTGCCACATCCTTCCCCACGTGGAAGGGTCGTCCGGAATGTATGGGATGGTTACCACGCTTGTCGTCGTTCCCGAGAAGGCGCACGTGGATGCGATCGTCAAGGCAATCGTCGCCTGAGGCCGGGCCTCGACCTCCGAGCGCGGGCTCGCGCCGCATCGGGGCGGACGTGGTCAGCTGCGCGATCCCTCGACCCGCCGCGACGCGGATCGCGCCGGCCGTGCTCGGGTTCGCGCGCGCCGCGTGCTCCAGCGGGGATCTCGTGTTCGAGCACGCGGGCACGATCGTCGTCCAGGCCGAGGTCCGGCAGGGCTGAGCATGGATCGGCGACCTGCCGACCGCGCGCCGACCAACGACCCTTCGCCGACCCTCGGCTTCGGGTTCTGGGCGGTCCTCGTGGGCGCGGTGGTGCTCTTCGTGCTCGCACTGGCCGTGGATCTCCGGGGCCACCAGGGCGATCGGTCGGCCGGCACCGCGGCCGGCACGGAGGTCACGGCGTCAGCACCGGCGCCCGGATCACCCGCCTCGACGACGGATCTCGCCGCGTTCGCGTACTCCTCGACCCGCGACGCGCCGCCGATCTCGCTGACCGACCCTGACGGCCAGCTCGTCACGCTCGCGTCGATGCGGGGCGGCCTCGTCCTGGTGTTCTTCGGCTACACCCATTGCCCAGACGTCTGCCCGGCTACGATCGGCACCGTCCACGAGGCGATGGCCGCGTACGGTCCCGGCGTGCGGGCGCTGTTTGTCACGATCGACCCGGAGCGCGACACGCCGGCGTGGCTCAAGCAGTACGTGGCCTACATGCCACCCGGCTTCACGCCCCTCACCGGATCGGCGCAGGAGATCCGCGCGACGGCCGACACCTGGGGAGTCCGGTACGCCCGGGTCGAGACGGACATCCCGGGCGCGTACTCGATGTCGCATACCGCCGACGTGTTCGTGGTCGACGCGGCGGGCCGTCTGCGCGCCCATTTCCCGTTCGGGACGACCGCGCCGGCGATGACCGCCACGCTCCGCGTCATCGCGGAGTCGGCTCCCGCTGTGATCGCGCCCGCCGTCCTCGCTCCCTCCCCGCTCCCGTCGGCGGGCGCGCCGGCACTGGACAACCTGGACGTCCAGGTCGTCTCGTCGGCGGTCTGGGCCGGTGGGCCGAGCCCGGTCATCCTCGCCCTGTCCGGTCCC
>JARLHH010000082.1 GCA_031292335.1 Candidatus Limnocylindrales bacterium
ACCGAACGGCCGCACGACGCGGCCGGGCAACACGAAGGGCCGCCACGGCGGCCACAACAGGAGGAACGCAGAGACAGATGCGCAACACAACCAGGCTGGTGAGCCTCTTCGGAGCACTCACCCTCGTCGCCGCCGCGTGCAGCGGCTCCGCGACGCCGACCCCGGCCGCCCCGTCGGCCGCCGCCCCTTCCGCCGCCGCTTCGGTCGCGGCCTCGATGGCCCCGTCCGCCGCCCCGGCTGCGTCGCCGTCGTCCACCGGGCTGACGGGCAACCTGACGATCTGGCAAGCCTACACAGCGAGTGAGACGACCGCGTTCAATCAGATCTTGCAGAACGTGGAGGCGGCCAACCCCGGACTGACGGTTACCAATCTCACGGTTCCGTTCGCCAACCTCTTCACGAAGTTCGAGACGTCCGCCGCGTCGAGCGGCGTGCCGGACCTCTTCATCGCGCCGGCCGACAGCCTGCCAAAGGAGGCCCGAGCAGGTCTGCTCGTGGACCTGACCTCGCTCGTTCCCCAGCTCAGCAACTACGCGGCGGCGGCGATCCAGGGTGACACCGTCGACGGCAAGCTGTACGCGATCCCCGAATCACAGAAGGGCATCGCGCTCATGTACAACACTTCGCTGCTTCCCACCCCGCCGGCCACCACCGCCGACTGGCTGAAGGACGCCAGCAAGCTCGGCTGGGTGTACGGCTCCGCCAGTGGCGGCGCGTACTATGGCTGGGGCATCTACTCGGCGTTCGGCGGCACGATCCTCGACCCGACCACCGGCAAGTGCTCAGCCACCGCGAACAGCGGCGTCGCCGACGCGCTGACGTGGCTCCAGCAGGCCAAGGCCGCCGGGATGCACATGTACCAGAGTGACGTGCCGGCTGTGGCCGACCTCTCCACCGGCAAGATCGCGGGCTTCATCGAAGGCCCGTGGCAGGCCGCCGCTCTCGAGAAGGCCCTCGGCAGCAACCTGGCCGTGGCCCCCGGCCCGACCGGGCCCAAGGGCGCCTTCGCGCCGCTCGTGGAGCCCGATGGCTACTACATCAACAAGAACTCCGCCAACGTCGACCTGGCGACTCAGTTCGCCCTGCAGCTGGATTCCCTGGCCAACGAGCAGATCTTCGCGGACCAGGGCGGCCACATCCCGGCCATCAACGGGATCACCTACACCGCGCCGAACAACCCCTACCCGGCGATCAGCCAGGGTTTCGCGAACGCCTACAAGACCGGCTTTGCCCGGCCCACGGTCAAGTACCTCGACAACTACTGGACCCCCTTCGGAAACGCGATCCAGTCGGTCATCGACAAGGGAACCGCGCCGGCGGACGCCGTCGCGACGGCCTGCCAGCAGATGGACAAGGCCAACGGCTTCTAGAACCGTGTGACCACTGGCGCCGTCCAGCGGTCGTCAAAACCAAAAATGGGGACGCCGGAACGACCGGCGTCCCCTTAGAATCCCGGCGAGGGGAGGAATCCTTGATGGCAGCGCGGGAGGTCCCGGGATGAGTGCACCTGCATTGGCCTCGGCACCGCCGAGCCGCACCTGGTGGCGTCGCACGCAGCCCACCCGGACCGCATACCTCTTCCTGCTGCCGGCCTTCCTTGTGATGGCGGTGATCACGTTCTATCCGCTGGTGTTCCAGGTCTGGATGTCGTTCACCAACTACGGCCTGGAGAACCTGCGCTCCACCGCGCCTGCCCCTGCCTACGTCGGCATCGACAACTATCTGCGGATCCTTCAGAACAACATCGTCATCGTCAACTTCGACTTCGTGCGCGTGCTCGTCTTCAACCTGTGGTGGGCATTCTCGAACGTGGTCATCCACGTCGTGCTCGGGGTCCTCGTGGCGATCATCCTCAACACCCCCGGGCTGTGGCTGAGACGCTTCTATAGGGCTATCTACATCATCCCGGTGGCGATCCCGCCGATCATCGTGGCCACGATCTGGAAGAACATGTTCGACCCCACGAACGGGGCGATCAACTTCTTGATCGCCATCATCTTCCGGCTGCCTCCCGGTGGCTTCACCCTCGACTGGCTCAACCAGCCCAACCCGATCATCGCGGCCGGTGCGTTCGTGTTGCCGCTCGCGTATTTCGCTCTGCTCACGGCCAACGTGTGGCTGGGCTGGCCCCTCAACTCGGTCGTGGCCACCGGTGCCCTGCAGAGCATTCCCCACGAGCTGTACGAAGCGGCCGAGATGGACGGCGCCGGCGCGTGGGCCAAGTTCAGGACGGTAACCCTGCCGTACCTGCGACCGGCGATGCTCCCCTTCGCGATCTACGGCTTCGTGGTCACGTTCAACCTCTTCTACCTCTCGTACTTTATGTCGGGCGGTGGGCCATTCGGCCAGACAGAACTGCTCGTCACGACCGCGTATCGCTTGGTCAACGAGCAGCAGCTCTACGGGGTGGCGGCGGCGTTCGCCATCTTCCAGTTCTTCATCCTGCTGGCGATCACGCTCGTGACCAACCGGCTGGCGAAAGTGACGGCACAGTTCGATGGGTGACCTCCGACCCGCCACGCTCCCGTCGCAGTCTTCGAGGAGGCGGCCATGACAACCCAGGTCGGGGTCCTTCCGCAGTCGACGGCCCGGCCAGCCACGGCCGTCGCAGGAGGCCAACGTCGGCTGCCGCTGAGGCGCCAGCTCCTCCTGCAGATCGTGTGCATCTTCATCGCCGCAACGGTGCTCTTCCCGGTGCTGTGGATCGTCAGCATGTCGATCGACCCGCGCAACATCGCACGGCCCGACGGCCTGACGCTGATCCCGCCGGGGGCATCGCTGGCGGCCTTCGACCAGGTGATCGCGCAGCCCACCGCGAACCCGGTCTCGTTCCTGCGGCTCGCGGCAAACAGCCTCCTCATCGCGGCGATCATCTGCGTTGCCAGCGTCGGGGTCGGGGTCCTGGCCGCGTACGCCTTCTCGCGCATGCGCTTCCGCGGCCGCGAGACCCTGATGATCGGCGTGCTGGCAGTGCTGATGCTGCCCGCGGTGGCGACCCTGGCGCCGTTGTACGTGATGCTGAGCAAGATCCAGATCGGTGCGTTCAACCTGCGGGACTCGCTCTTTGGGGTTGCGCTGGCGGTGACGTCGGGGACGCTGCCGTTCGCGATCTGGAACATGAAGGGCTACATCGACACGATCCCGCGCGACCTGGAGGAGGCGGCCGCCGTGGACGGCGCCAGCAAGTTCCAGACGTTCTGGAGCGTGATCCTTCCGCTCTCGACGCCGGTGCTGGCCGTGACGGCGTTCTTCGGCTTCCTCGCCGGCTGGACGGAGTTCTACTTCTCTTGGCAGTTCCTCGATCACCCCCAGGACTTCACGCTGGCGATGGCCCTCAATGGGATGGTCGGCGCGTACGGGACCACGCCGTGGTCGCAGTTCTCCGCGTTTGCGATCCTCGTCGCGCTGCCGGTGGCGGTCGTCTACCTGTTCCTCCAGAAGTACATCGTCTCGGGGCTCACCATCGGCGGCGTCAAGGGCTGACGGCGGGTGCCCGTGACGCCCGCGCCGCCGGCCTGGGTCCGCGACGCCGTCTTCTACCAGATCTTCCCCGACCGCTTCGCGCGCTCGTCACGGCTCGTCAAGCCCGGGCCGCTGGAACCGTGGGACGCGCCGCCCACGGCACACGGCTTCAAGGGCGGCGACCTGCTGGGGATCGTCGAGCACCTCGACGATCTGGCCGACCTGGGCGTCACGGCGCTCTACCTGACGCCGGTCTTCAGCTCCGCCTCCAACCACCGCTACCACACGTACGACTACCTGGCGGTCGACCCGCTCCTCGGCGGGACTGCAGCGCTGCGGGAGCTCGTGGACGCGCTCCACGCGCGGGGGATGCGGATCGTGCTCGACGGCGTCTTCAACCACGTCGGGCGTGGCTTCTGGCCGTTCCACCACGTCCTGGAGAACGGGCTCGCCTCGCCCTACGTCGACTGGTTCCACCTGGACCGGCAACGGCTGGCAGCCGGCCGCGGGCTGGACGCCTACCCGGACCGGGCCGCGCCGTCGAGCGGCGGGGCGGCGGGCGAGGGATCCCGCGGGCCGTCGCTCCAGCGGCTCGGCTATCGCGCCTGGTGGGACATCCCCGCGCTGCCCAAGCTGAACACGGACCACCCCGACGTCCGCGCGCACCTCTGGTCGGTGGCGGAGCACTGGCTCCGGTTCGGGATCGACGGGTGGCGCCTGGACGTGCCGGAAGAGATCGATGACGAGGCGTTCTGGCGGGAGTTCCGCCTGCGCTGCCGGGCCGTCAACCCGGACGCGTACCTCGTGGGCGAGATCTGGGACGTGGCGCCGGACTGGGTCCGGGGCGACCGCTTCGACGCCCTGATGAACTACCCCCTGCTGGAGGCGATCCTCGGCTTCGTGGGCGGTCCGTCGCTCGACGCGGCGCTGGTCGCGTCCCACCACCAGCTCTCGCTGCACGTCCGGGCCTCGGCGGCGGCCGCGTTCGCGTCGGAGCTGGCGGCACAGGCGGCGGACTACGCGCCGGCGACCGTGGCCGCCCAGCTCAACCTGCTCGGGTCGCACGACATGCCGCGCCTCCGGACGCTGGTCTCGGGCGACCTCGCGGCGGTTCGCCTGGCGGTCCTGCTCCAGATGACGCTCCCCGGAGCGCCCTGCGTCTACTACGGCGACGAGATCGGGATGGAGGGCGGCAACGACCCCGACTGCCGGCGGGCCTTCCCGGCCGGCGAGGCCGGGCGCGACGATGCGCTCCGCGCCACGTTCCGCGATCTCATCGCGCTGCGTCGGGCGCACCCGGCGCTGCGGGCCGACGGAGTTCGGGTGGCTGCCGCTTTCGGCTCCTGCGTGGCGCTCGTGCGAGGCGGCCACGACGATCCGTCCGCCGGAAGCGAGACGCTCCTCGTGGTCGTGAACGCCGGCACGGACCCGGCGTCGATCCCGCTGGAGCTCCCCGAGCTCGCGGGGAGGCGGCTCACGGCGCTCGCCGTCGCCGCGCTGCCGGCAGGCACGCCGGCGGAGATCGACCGTGACGGGGCGGTGGTCGTGACCGTCCCCGCTCGCGCCGGGCTCATCCTGGCCCCCATACTTTGAGCCGGCGCGTGGAGCCTATACTCGGGTTCTCGTGGCAGATCTCCCGTTCGAGCCGGCCGACGCCGGCAGCACGCAGCGGCTCCTCCGGGCTGTCGACGCCGACGGCAAGATCCAGCGCGAGCTGGAAGCCCATGGGCCGTTCGACGGCCGGGACGTGGTCCTGTTCGGCGTCTCGAGCGAACGGGCGCGGTGGCTGGCGACAAACGGCGCCCGACTGACGATCCTGGCCGACCCCGTCTCCGAGTGGGAGGCGACGCCCGCCGCGAGCGCCGATATCGTGCTGGCGTTCTGGGCGGCCTTCGACGGCCCGGACCGTGCCGAGCAGCTGGCCCACGCCCAGCGACTCCTCCGCCCCGACGGCAGGCTCCTGGTCGTGCTCGACTACGGGCGCGACGACCTCGACGTGGTCCGCGGGCCCGAGCAGACCGCGCGACTCGTCGAGTGGAGCCGCCGGGATGGCTGGTTCCTGAGCCGGGGCTTCCGGATCCGCGTGCTCCACACGTTCTGGCGCTTCGAGACGGTCGAGGAGGGCGGCGAGCTGCTGCGGGCCGCCTACGGGCCGGCCGCGGAGGCGGCGATCAGCCGCTTGCGCCGCCCGCGCGTCGCGCACAACGTGGCGGTCTACCACTGGACGCGCGACGCGGCCGCGTCGGGCGCGCACGGCCCACGGGAGGCGTCCCAGGCTGCGCGTCGCACGGCCGCCCGAGCCGACAAGGGCGCGGCGCCGGGACGGGCAGCCGGCCCGGTATCGGCGCTCATCGCCTGAGGTCGGACCAGGAGATGGATCCCTGGCGCCAGGTCTCCCCGCGCGCACCCGACGGGTCGCGCCGCCGGACGGGCACCTTCGTCGGGCCGGTGCGCGTCACGCCAACCCGGGTCTTCCTCTCGGTGGCGCTCCTCGGGTCGCTCCTCTACCTGGGTTACGCGATCAGCGTCCGGGACACGTCCCAGATCCCCGCCCTCGCCTCCGGGGCGCTGGTCCTGGGGCTGGTCTTCGCCGCGCTCGCCACGGTCGGCGGCATCGAGACGTACCGGTCGGCGCGGGCGGGACGTCCGGCGCGCTCATTCCTCGCGGCGATTGCCGGCGGGGTCGCCGGACTGGTGGCCCTGGCGTGCTTCGCCGCCGCCGCGATCCTCTCGATCCTGTCCCGGACGCCCTGATCTTCCCGGCAGCCGGCGAGCGCCTGCTAGACTCGGCGCCGTCCGGCGCCCCCATCGTCTAGAGGCCTAGGACGCCACCCTTTCAAGGTGGAGATCGCCGGTTCGAATCCGGCTGGGGGTACTCCCGCCGTCGCCTGGTCGGTCCGAAGACGCCCGGGCTGGCCATCCGTCCGGCGAGCAGCTCGAGGATCGTCCCGGACCTCGCACGCGCCATCGGAGGCCCGCCAAACCGGCCGGCAGCGTCCGTGCCCGTGCTACCCTGCGCCACGAATTCCTCAGCGAGGTGCGTCGATGGGCACAGTCGAGCCGTGACGATCGGCCTGCGCCGGCATCTTCTCGCGCGGGCCGGTCGGGCGGCGGCCGTCCCGGTGCTGGCCGCGGCCCTGATCCTGGCTCCCGCCGGGCCCCTTCCCGTGCCGGCGGGCCCGGCAACCGTGCTCGCGGCCGCGACGTGCACCGGCTGGCCGAGCGACAGCGTCCCGCCGCCGACGATCCGGGTCCTGCGCACGGCCGGGCCGGCATCGGGCACGGTCCAGGTCGTCAACTTCCACGACTATGTGACCGTCGTGATGGCGGCCGAGTGGGGTGCCGGCAATCCCGCCGAGGCGCTGAAGGCGGGCGCCGTGGCGGTCAAGGAATACGCCTGGTATCACGCCATGTTCTGGCGCGGTGGGACCGCCGACGACGGATCCTGCTACGACGTGGTCGATTCGAGCCTGGACCAGATCTACGCGCCCGAGACGCACGTCCCGGCCGCCTCGCTCGTCGCCGCGGTCGATGCGACCTGGGGCGTCACGGTTCGCCGGAACACGAGCCTCTTCGTGACCCATTACCAGGCCGGCGCGAACGTGGCCTGCGGAGCGAACGCCGACGGCGGGCACCTGTACCAGGTGAGCGCCACGCATTGCGCCCAGGAGGGCATGACCTACGACCTGATCCTGACCACGTACTATGGCCCGGGCGTGGACGTCGAGGGTGCGCAGGCTCCGGCCGCGGCCCCGGTGGGGCTCCGGTTCCTCGCCCAGCCGGCCGGCGCCGTCGCCGGCACCGCCTTCCCGGTCCAGCCCGTCGTCGCGGTCGTCGACGCGACCGGGCAGACGTTTGCCGGCGACCCGTCCAGCCAGACGATGGTCGGGCTGTCGCTGGCCGCACCCCCGCCGGGCGCCGTGCTGACCTGCACGGGTGGCCTGAGCCGCCAGGCGATCGGTGGGATCGCCACGTTCGACGGCTGCCAGGTCGCCGGGGCGGCCGCACCCGGGGTCGTCCTCGTCGCGAGCTCGGCGGGCCTGCCGCCGGCCAGCACGCCGCCGTTTGCGGTCGCGCCGGCACCGCCGACCCTGACGCTTTCCGCGTCCGCCACGCTGCTGACGTGGGGCCAGGACGTGCAGCTCTCGGCCGCTCTCGTTCCCTCCGCGTCCCAGGTTGCGAGCGGCCGCACGATGCATCTCCAGCGCTCCACGGACGGGGCGACCTGGACGCCCGTCACGAACCTGCTGACCGACGCCTCGGGCGCCGCCGTCGCGACGGACCATCCCGCGACGAACACCTATTACCGGCTGGCCTTCGACGGGTCGCCCGACCTGACCGCCGCCATCAGCCCGGTCGTACGGGTGCTGGTCCGGAGCGTGGTCCAGCTGCGCCCGGACAGCCGCGGCGCCACCCGCGTCGTGATGGGCGGGACCACGGTGACCTTCGTCGCGCGCGTCCAGCCGGCGCCTGGACCTGCGGCGTCCGGATCCGCCGCGCCGGCGCGGGTCACCTATCGCCTGTACCAGCTCGTGGGACGCTCCTGGGTCGCCACGCGGACCTGGACCGTGAGCCTGGACGCGACCGGCGCGGCCAGCCTCGCGGTGCGGTTCGGGTCGCGCGGGACCTGGCGCGTGCGGGCCTATGCGCCCGGGAACGCCACGAACGCGATCAGCGCGCTGTCGCCTGCCCAGATGTACTCGGTGCGCTGAGCCGGAGGGGCTCGCCGCCGGATTGCGCGGATCCATCCGGCCGCAGTCGCTAAGATACGCTCGATCCTCGGAATATCCCAGAGATGGGAGTGTATCCGCGTGGCCGTCGACCCAACCCAGCGCCGGGTGCTCCGCGCGTATCTCCGCGCTGTCGCGCTCGCGGAGCCGCTGCAGCGCGAGCTCGCCGCGCGCCACGGAGTCTCCCTCGGCGACCTGCATGCCGTCCGCACCCTGGCGCGGATCGGCGAGGTCTCGATGAGCAGCTACGGCAACGAGCTGGGCGTGCCCCGCTCGACGATCACGAACCTCGTCGACCGCCTGGAGCGGGCGGGCCTCGTCGAGCGCGCGGCGTCGTCGAGGGATCGCCGGGTCACCTTGGTCAGGCTCGCGGCAGCCGGCCGGCGCGCCGTCGAGGACACCGACGTCCTGCTCCGCAGCCGGGTCGCCGCCCGCCTCCTCGACCTCGAGCCGGAGGCGCAGGTCAGGCTGGCCGAGCTCCTCGAGCGCGTGGTGGCGACCCGCTCGGCGGTCCGCCCGATCGATGATCGTGGAGGGCGTCCATGACGTCGGCCGGGCACCCACGGCGGCTCGCCCACATCGACTACCGCTGGATCGCCCTCTCGAACACGACGCTCGGGATCCTCATGGCCGGCCTCAACGGGAGCGTGGTGCTGATCGCCCTCCCGGCAATCTTCCGCGGGATCGGCGTCGACCCGCTGGCGCCCGGCGAGTCGGACTACCTGCTCTGGATGCTGGTGGGCTACACGCTGGTGACTGCCACGCTTCTCGTCAGCGCCGGGCGGCTGTCCGACATGTACGGCCGCGTCCGCCTGTACAACGCCGGCTTCGCGGTCTTCACCGTGGGCTCGATCCTCTGCTTCTTCGTCCAGGGCCAGGGCAACACGGCCGCGCTCCAGCTCATCGTCTTCCGCCTCGTCCAGGGCGTGGGGGGCGCATTCCTGATGGCGAACTCGGCGGCCATCCTCACGGACGCCTTCCCTTCCGACCAGCGGGGCCTGGCGATGGGCATCAACCAGATCGGGATGCTGGCCGGGTCGTTCGTCGGGCTGCTCCTGGGCGGCGTGCTCGCGGTGATCGACTGGCGCGCGGTCTTCCTGGTGAGCGTGCCGTTCGGGCTCTTCGGCACGGTCTGGGCGTACCTCATGCTCCACGAGACGGCCACGATCCGCGCCCACCAGCGCCTGGACATCCCGGGCAACGTCCTGTTCGCTGCCGGGCTCACGCTCCTCCTGATCGGCTTCACCTACGCGATCCAGCCGTACGGGAGCTCCAGCATGGGCTGGGGCAGTCCCTGGGTCATCGGGGAGCTGGCCGGCGGCGCCGCCCTCCTGGCCGTCTTCGTCTGGGTGGAGCGACGGGTCCCGGACCCCCTCTTCCGGCTCGAGCTCTTCCGCATCCGGATGTTCGCCGCCGGCAACATCGCGGGCTTCCTGTCCTCCCTTGCCCGGGGCGGCCTTCAGCTCATCCTCATCGTCTGGCTGCAGGGGATCTGGCTGCCGCTCCACGGCTACGCGTTCGAGGACGCACCCCTCCTGGCGGCGGTCTGCATGCTGCCGATGACGGGCGGCTTCCTGCTGGCCGGGCCGCTGAGCGGACGGCTGTCCGACCGCCACGGCGCCCGGTTCTACTCGACGGGCGGGATGCTGATCACCGCGGCGGCGTTCGGGGGGCTCCTGCTCCTGCCCGCCGACTTCGACTACCCCGCCTTCGCGCTCCTCATGCTCGGCATGGGAATCGGCATGGGCGCGTTCGCGGCGCCCAACACCGCGTCGATCATGAACGCGGTCCCGCCCGAGCACCG
>JARLHH010000083.1 GCA_031292335.1 Candidatus Limnocylindrales bacterium
CGGCCTGCCCTGAGAATCCGTGAAGGAACTCGCCACCCTGCTCCACCCTGCCGGGCTAGCATGAACGCGGATGCGGGCTCGCAGGGAAGGATGGTCCCATGATCGCGGTGGCAATCGTCCGACGGAGGCTGAGGGACGGAAGGACCTACGAGGACTTCCGGGAAGCGTGGTTCCACGAGACCGGCTTCGGCACTTCTAATCGCATGTTCTCGTGCCTCAACGTGGCCGACCCGCGGGAGGTCATCACGATTGCCCTGACCGAGGCGTCGCCGGAGAACGCCGAGCGGTTGATCGCAGTCGACGCCGGCGAGCGCGCCGGCAGCCCGCTCGACGACATCGTCGAGCCCAGGATCGGGCGAACGTTCGGGATCCTGGTCGCCGAGGTCGACTTCTCGGCAGCCGGGCAGATCCCGTATCGGCCGGCCTCGGTCGGCGGTCGGACCACGGAGCTTCACGAGGTCCAGGCGGCGCTCCTCCTGGGAGCCACGCTTCTCGGGCCGTACCTCGAGGGGCCGCAGGACGAGCCGTCGCGGGCTGGCGGCATCTCGCCCCTCGGTAGATAGACGCCGAGGGCACCTGCCGGAAGCCTTCGTCAAACGGGGGTCACCATGATCATGCTGGGGCAGTTCGGTGCGAGACGCTTCGTTCACCGGCCCTGAGACCGACCCGAGGATAGAGTCGATGAGCGAGCCGAGTCTCGCGGGCGAGCGTGTGGTCCTCCGGCCGGCGCGCACGGATGACCGGCCACGGCTCCGCGAGATCCTCGCGGAACCCGAAGTGGCTCGGTGGTGGGGTCCCGGCGACCCGGATCACGCGGTCGACGACTGGCTCGCCACGGACGACGGCGCCGCCTTCGCGATCACGTTCGATGGCGTCCTCGTCGGGAGCATCCAGTATGCCGAGGAGCGTGGCCCCGACTACCGCCACGCCGGCATCGACCTGTTTCTCGACACGGCGCACCAGGGCCAGGGCCTCGGCAGCGACGCCATCCGCGCGCTGGCGCGCTACCTCTTCGAGGTCCGCGGGCACCATCGCCTCACGATCGACCCGGCAGCGGCGAACGAGCGCGCCATCCGCACCTACCGCCGGGTCGGGTTCCGCCCGGTTGGGGTCATGCGGCGGTACGAGCGCGGTCGGGATGGCACCTGGCATGACGGGCTGCTGCTCGACCTGCTCGCCGGTGAGTTGACGTAGCCCAGGCTCGACGAACTGACATGCCTCGGCCATCGCCTCGGCCCCTCGGTTGCGCTACCCGCTGATCTCCGCACGCTCCGTGAAGAGCGCCGCGACCACGAGCGCGCCGATGAGCCACAACCCGACCAGCACGATGGCGGTGTTCGCATCGACCGAGGCGATCCGCGCCCCGCCGCCAAACCCACCGCCTGTCGCCGTCCCCGTCGCGACCGATGCCGTCGCCACGTTGAAGGGGAGGTACTTCACGATGTCGGGAAGGAAGATCCCTGCGAAGGTCTCCCCGAAGTACAGGCCGATCCCGGCGCCGATGCCTGCCAGCTGGCTGCGGGCAAGAGTGGCAATCGCGAAGCCCAGCGCACCCTCTTCGATGATCGCCAGCCAGCCGCGGGCGAACTGCTGGGGCAGACGGCTCAGCGTGGCGGCGTCCGTCAGCCCCGACGTCGAGACGCCCGCGAGGGTTGCACCGACGAGGGCGGCGACCAGGCCGATCGCGAAGGCCGCGACGAGGCCGACGGCAATCACGACGGCGATCGAGGCGAAGGAGAGCAGGGTGTAGCGACTGCGGCTCTCGCCCCGGGCAACGGCGTTCTTCAGCGTGCCGAAGGTCCACTCGGACCCGGCGACGGCGGCACCGTAGATGACGGCAAAGAGGCCGCCCAGGCCGAGGATGAACGAGAGGATCACGTCGTAGGCGCCTGGGAACGTGACAAGGGAGAGGGTGGCGGCGCGCTCCGCCGAGGAAGCGCCGGGTCGGTTTGCCGTGGCACCGACCGCCACGACGATCAGGACGAGCAGACCAGCGAGGAGACCGAACGTCACCCACGTAGCCTGGCGCCGCACGAGCTTGCGGAGCCCGGACAGGAAGAGCCTCATGCCCCGGACCCCGTCCCCGCGGGGCCCCGACCGGGACCTGCTCCCGCCATCCCGAAGAACGTGCCTTCCCCACCCTGGACCGGCTCTCCGCCGGTCAGGCCGAGGAAGAGCATCTCGAGGTCGTTGCCCGACTCCAGACCCGTCGCCCAGATGCCGGCCTCGGCCAGGGTGCGATTGACCTCGCCGACCCGATCGGAGGTCACTCGGACGGAGATCCAGTCCGGTTCGGCAACGGTCGACATCACGCCCTCCTGCCCGCCGAGCGTGCGGAGCGTGGCGGTTGCCCGTGCAACCTCGTCCGGTGCGACACGGACTCGGACGGTCCCCTCCGAGTTCAGGAGCTGCTGGATCGGGCCTTCGCGGACGAGGCGACCGGCCGCGATGATGCCCACGATGTCGGCCATCTGCTGCATCTCGCCGAGCAGGTGGCTCGACACGAATACGGTCTTGCCGTTCGCCGCGAGGTGGCGGAGCGTCTCGCGCATGGCCACCATGCCGGCAGGGTCGAGGCCGTTGGCGGGCTCGTCGAGCAGGAGCAGGGCAGGATCGCTCAGCAAGGCAGCCGCGATCCCGAGGCGTTGTTTCATGCCGAGCGAGTAGGTCGAGACCTTGTCCCCGGCGCGATCACGGAGCCCGGTCAGGTCGAGGAGCTCCTCGATTCGTCCCGGCGCCGTCGGAGCTCCGGTGGCCGCCAGCTCCCGAAGGTTCTGACGGCCGGACAGGAATGGATAGAAGGCCGGGGACTCGATGAGCGCACCCACTCCGAAGAGGCGATGGCGGTCGCGCCGCCCGAAGGGGCGGCCGAGGAGCTCGATGCTCCCCGAATCAGGGTGGATGAGGCCCGTGAGGAGGCGCATGGTGGTCGTCTTGCCGGCGCCATTCGGGCCGAGGAAGCCGTACACCGTACCCTTCGGCACGGACAGGTCGAGGCCCGCCAGGGCGACCTGGGAGCCGTAGCTCTTGCGAAGCCCTCGCGTCGCGAGCGCCAGACCGTCCATGCCCGTCATTCCTGCCCTCTCTCCGACACCGAGCCGACTGCCCCCATCGGGCCGCTGCGGGTCATCGCCGCGAGACTCGCACCCGCGAGGATCAGGACCCAGAGACCCAGCGCGAGCCTTCGGTCCCGGAAGGTCGTCTGGCCGACCCGGTAGAGGAACAGCGCCATGCCAGGGACTCCTTATCGGGTGAGCGTAGAGGAACGGCTCGACGTGTGCGTCCAGCGGCGCTCCACGGCCCGGTACAGGAGATAGACCGTGAAGGTCGTCACGATCCAGCCGAGGGAGTTCTGGAGCGGGACCCCGTAGTAGGGACCACCGCGCTCCCAGACCCAGGCGCCGACGGTCGGACCAGAGA
>JARLHH010000084.1 GCA_031292335.1 Candidatus Limnocylindrales bacterium
GGCCGATCCTGCGCGAGCAGCTGCGCAGCGGCCGCTTCCTGGACGTGACGCTCGACGTGCCGCGCTTCCACGGCGACGGGCGGGCCGACTGGGACGTCCTCGTCACGATCGTCTACCGGGATTGGGCCGCGATGGAGTCGCACGCCGAGGCGGAGATCGCCGCTCGCCTCTTCCCGGACCAGGCCGCCTACCGCGCCGAGGAGCAGCGCCGCTTCGCGCTCCTGGACGCCCACTGGGACGTGCCGCTGGAGCCGGTCGCGCTGCCCGCCTGACACCCGGCCGGGGCGAGGCCGGGTGCATCCCGTCCGACCGCCGGGTCCACGGGCGGGGCGCCGTCACCCGGAGGGGCGCCGTCACCCGATGCCGCCCGATGGCATCAGCCGGCGACGATTCCCGCCCCGTCCACCGCGTCCACGGCGTAGACCCGCGGCTGGAGCCCGGTGCGCGCCCGGTACCGGGCGTCCACCGCCGTCCGGAGGTCGCTCACGGCGCCGCGCTCCACCAGGTTGATCGTGCAGCCGCCGAAGCCCGCGCCCGTCATCCGGGAGGCGGCCACACCCGGCACGGCGCTCGCGATCTCAACGAGCGCGTCGAGCTCCGGCGAGACGACCTCGAAGTCGTCGCGCAACGACGCGTGGCTGGCCGCCCAGAGCCGCCCCAGCGCCGCGATGTCGCCCGTCGCGAGCGCCTCGATCGTGTCCGCCACCCGCTCGTTCTCCGTGACGACGTGACGGCTGCGCCGGAAGGCATCGTCGCCGACGAGGTCGCGGATCCGCGGCAGCATGGCGGGCGTCACGTCCCGGAGCGACTGAATGGCAGGATCCGAGGTCGCGAGCGCCGCCGCCGCGGCCTCGCACTGGGCCCGCCGGACGTTGTACTGCGAGGTCGTGAGGCTCCGCGTCGAGCCGGTGTGGATCACGACCAGCGTGTGGGTGGCCAGCGGCAGCGCGATCGGGCGGAACTCGAGCGAGCGACAGTCGAGCAGGACCGCGTCGCCGGCGACGCCGCAGGCGCTCGCGAACTGGTCCATCAGGCCGCAGTTGACCCCGACGTAGGCGTTCTCGGCCCGCTGGCAGGTCCGGGCGAGCTCGATCGGTGCCACGCCCCCGCCGGGCTCGTCCGCGAGCGCCCAGGCGGACGCCAGCTCCAGCGCGGCGGAGGACGAGAGCCCCGACGCGGTCGGCAGGGAGCTGACGATGATCCCGCGCAGCCCTCGCGTCGCGATGCCCGCGTCGGCGAGCGCCCACGCGGTGCCGGCGACGTAATCGATCCAGGCGCCGCGCCGCGGCCCGATCGCGTCGAGGTCGAAGCCGGCACGCTCGCCGGTTCCGCCGCTGACCAGCTCCACGCGCCGGTCGTCGGTGGGCACGAACGCGATCCGGATCTCCAGGTCGATGGCGGCCGGGAGCACGAGGCCAAGGTTGTAGTCGGTGTGCTCGCCGATCAGGTTGACGCGCCCCGGCGCCCGGACGACCCGGATCGCGCCCGGGTCGGCTGCGGCCCGCGGCTCGACCGCGGCCAGGGCCCCGCGCATGGCGCCCGGCGCGAGAGCCGACCGCTCGATGGCGGCGGGGCGGGTGGACGTCGTCACGGGCGGATGTCGACGGCGAAGCCCGGATGCGCCTCCCGCGGCACGAGCGGGATCGAGGCCAGCCGCTCCGCGCTCATCTCGGGGAGCGTGTCGTTGATGAAGAGCGCCGTGGCCGTCTCCACCGAGGCGCGGATCTTGGTCAGCTTCTCCGAGCGGTGCGGCGGGTAGAACTCGACGGCAAGGTGCCAGTCGTCGGCTCCCGCCGGCGCCTCGTGGACGATCAGCATGTAGGGCAGCTCGAAGCCGAAGAGGCCGTTGTAGCGGGCGACCACCCCGTGGAGCGCGTCCGCCAGCGAGCGAGCCTCGTCCGGCCGCAGGTCGGCCAGGCGGCGCAGGCCGTGGCGGATCGCCCGGACGTGAACCTCGAACGGCCAGCGCGGCGCGAAGGGGACGCCGATCGCCCAGTGCTCGTTGGTCGCGAGCAGGCGGGTCGAGCCGAGCTGCTCGGCGACCACCCCGCAGGTGAGGCACGTGCCGTGCGCGGCCCGGTGCTCCGCCAGGGCGGCCACCCGCCGCTCGATGGTCGGCGGAAGGTGCCCGAAGGCGTAGATCTGGCCGTGCGGGTGCGAGAGCGTGGCCCCGATCTCGGCGCCCCGGTTCTCGAACGCCATCACGAACGCATGGCGCGGATTGGCCCACAGCTCGCGCGTCCGATCCGTCCAGACGGCGATGACGCGCGCCGTCTCGGCCGGCGTCAGCGTCGCAAAGTTGCCCTCGTGGCGCTCCGTGAACATGACCACCTCGCATGCCCCGATCGACGGGGCATAGCGGGGATCGCGGGGATCGGGGACGGCCGGCGGGTCGGGCACGAACGACGGGAAGCGGTTCTCGAAGACTGCCGCCTCGTAGCTGAAGGCGATCTCCGGGCCGCCCGGGCAGAGCGGGCAGCGGAAGCGCTCGGCCGGGCTGCCGGGCACCGTGCCGCTCCCGGTGGGGGCCGACGAGTGGGGGCGCACGTTGCGGGCGGGGCTGACGGCGATCCAGCTCGCGGTGAGCTCGTCCCGGCGCATGTGGAGCGCGGTCGGCTCGGAGCGGGGCGCGTCGTCCGGCGGGGCGCCGCGGACCTCGCCGTAGACGTGGATGCGGCGGCCGTCCGGCAGCTCGAACGTCGTGCGCGGGAGCGGGATCGGGGCGGGGGACTCGGCCATCGACCGTGAGTGTACGGCGCTGGACAGGTGCCGCGGGTCGCCCGGGGTCCGGCGGGGTCGCCGGGTCGGCGCGTTCGGTCCGACGGTCGCGCGTTCGGTCCGGCGGTCAGTCGTCCAGGTTCGGTGCCAGCCAGCGGGCCATCTCGGCGAGCGGCCGGCCCTTGCGCCGCGCGTAGTCGTCCAGCTGGTCCGGCCCGATACGCCCGATCCCGAAGTACGCCGACTCGGGCCGCCACAGGTAGAGGCCGCTCACCGAGGCCGCGGGGCGCATCGCCATCGACTCCGTGAGCGTCATCCCGGCCCGCTCCGGGGCTTCCAGGAGCGCGAAGAGCGTCTCCTTCTCGGTGTGGTCGGGCAGTGCCGGATAGCCGGGCGCGGGGCGGATGCCCTGGTACCGCTCGGCCAGCAGGTCGGCGTTCGAGAGCGCCTCCCCGGGCGCGTAGCCCCACAGCTCCCGCCGGACCAGCTCGTGGAGCCGCTCCGCGAAGGCCTCGGCCAGGCGGTCGGCGAGCGCCTTCACCAGGATCGCGTGGTAGTCGTCGTGGGCGGCTTCGTAGGACCCCGCCGTCTCCGCGACGCCGTGCCCGGCCGTCACCGCGAAGGCGCCGACGTAGTCGAGGACGCCCGATTCCCGTGGCGCCACGAAGTCCGCGACCGCCAGGTTCGGCCGTCCGGGCGGCTTCTGCTGCTGCTGGCGCAGCGTCCGCAGGATGGCGACCACCCCGCTCCGGTCCGGGGATCCGTACAGCTCGATGTCGTCGCCCACCGCGTTTGCCGGCCAGAAGCCGATGACGGCGCTCGCCCGCAGGCGGCCGTCGGCGACCAGTTGCTCGAGCAGCGCCTCCGCGTCCGCGTGGAGCGAGCGCGCCTGGGCGCCGACCCGCGCGTCGGCGAGGATCTCCGGGTAGTGGCCCTTGAGCTCCCACGCCGCGAAGAACGGGGTCCAGTCGATGCGCGGCACGAGGTCCGGGAGGGGATGGTTGGCGAACGTGCGGACCCCGGTGAACGCGGGCACCGGCGTGGGCAGGTCGAGGTTCACCCGCTGCGGGTTGGCGCGCGCGTCCTCGATCGGGATGCGGGCTTCCCGGGCGCGGCGGCCGCCGCGCTCGCTGCGCAGCGTCGCGTACTCGGCACGGATGTCCGCCGCGAACGTCTCGCGTTCGCCGCCCAGCAGCGCGCCGACCACGCCCACGGCCCGCGACGCATCCACGACGTGCACGACGGGACCGCTGTAGGCCGGCTCGATCTTCACGGCCGTGTGGACCCGGGACGTGGTCGCCCCCCCGATCAGGAGCGGGATGGTGAAGCCCTCGTGCTCCATCTCGCCCGCCACGTGGCGCATCTCTTCCAGCGACGGCGTGATCAGCCCGGACAGTCCGATCACGTCGGCGCCGACCTCGCGGGCCGTGGCCAGGATCTTCGCCGCCGGGACCATCACGCCCAGGTCGATGACCTCGTAGTTGTTGCAGCCCAGCACGACGCCGACGATGTTCTTGCCGATGTCGTGGACGTCGCCCTTGACGGTGGCCATCACGATCCGGCCCTTCGCCTGGGGCGCCCGGCCGCCCGCTCGCTGCTCGGCCTCGATGAAGGGGACCAGGTGCGCCACGGCGGTCTTCATGACCCGGGCGCTCTTCACGACCTGGGGGAGGAACATCTTGCCGGCCCCGAAGAGGTCGCCGACGCGATCCATCCCGGCCATGAGCGGCCCTTCGATCACGTCGAGGGGTCGAGCGGCGCGCAGGCGGGCCTCCTCCACGTCCTCCACCACGAACTCGGCGATCCCCTCGACCAGCGCGTGGGTGATCCGCTCCTCGACCGGCAGCGCACGCCAGGCCAGGTCCGGCCCGCTCCCGTGGGCGCCCCCGCGCGCCGTGTCCGCCACGGCGAGGAGTCGCTCCGTCGCGTCGGGGCGCCGGTTGAGCACCAAGTCTTCCACCCGCTCCCGCAGCCCCGGCTCGATCTCCGAGTAGATCGCGAGCGCGGACGGGTTCACGATCCCCATCCCCATCCCGGCCGCGACCGCGTGGTACAGGAAGACCGCGTGGATCGCCTCGCGGACCGGGTCGTTGCCGCGGAACGAGAACGAGACGTTGCTGACGCCACCGCTCACCAGCGAGTGCGGGAAGCGGCGCCGCAGCGCCCGCGTCGCGTCCATGTAGGCGGTGCCGTACCCGGCGTGCTCCTCGATCCCGGTCCCGATGGCGAAGACATTCGGGTCGTGGATGACGTCCTCATCATCGAACCCGGCCTGCTCCACGAGGAGGCGGTGGGCGCGGGCGAGGATCTCCACCTTGCGCTCCACGCTGTCCGCCTGGCCGGCCTCATCGAAGGCCATCACCACGACCGCGGCGCCGTAGCGGCGCGCCAGGCGGGCCTGGGCGAGGAAGGGCGCCTCGCCCTCCTTGAGCGAGAGCGAGTTGACGACCGGCTTGCCCTGGACGGACCGCAGGCCCGCCTCGATCACGGACCACTTCGACGAGTCGATCATCACCGGGACGCGGGCGATGGAGGGCTCCCCGGCGATCAGGTCCAGGAAGCGGGTCACGGCCGCCTCCGAGTCGAGCATCGCCTCGTCCATGTTGACGTCGATGAGCTGGGCGCCGTTCTCCACCTGGTCGCGCGCGATCGCCACGCCGGCATCGAAGTCGCCGGCGAGGATCCGCTTCGCGAACGCCCGCGAGCCCGTGACGTTCGTCCGTTCTCCCACGTTGACGAAGCGCGAGTCGGGCCCGATCTCCACCGCCTCCAGGCCCGCCAGGCGGGTTCGGCGCGGCAGCGTGGGAACGGCGCGCGGCGCGATCCCGCGGACGGCGGCGGCCACCGCCCGGACGTGGGCCGGGGTCGTGCCGCAGCAGCCGCCGACCAGGTTGACCATCCCGTCGCGCGCGAAGCCGGCAAGGACCCTCGCGGTCTCGTCGGGCGCCTCGTCGTAGCCGCCCAGCTCGTTGGGGAGGCCCGCGTTCGGGTACGCCGTGACGCGCACGTCCGCCACGCGGCCGAGCTCCGCGATGAACGGCCGGAGCGCGGTCGCACCGAGCGCGCAGTTGAGGCCGATGCTCCAGGGACGGGCGTGCCGGACCGAGTACCAGAACGCCTCCGGGGTCTGGCCGGACAGCGTCCGCCCGGACAGGTCGACGATGGTGCCGGACAGGAGCACCGGCAGCCGCAGCCCGGCCCCCTCGAAGACCTCCTCGAGCGCGAAGATCGCGGCCTTCGCGTTGAGCGTGTCGAAGATCGTCTCCACCAGCAGGAGGTCCGCCCCGCCGTCGATGAGCCCGCGAGCCGCGTCCGCGTAGGCCGCCCGGAGCTCCTCGAAGCGGACGTTGCGGGCCCCCGCGTCCGCGACGTCCGGGGAGATGGATGCGGTCCGGTTGGTGGGTCCCAGCGAGCCGGCGACCCAGCGCGGCCGGCCGTCGCGCGCCTCGGCCGCGTCCGCGGCGGTTCGAGCCAGCCGGGCGGCGGTCGCGTTCATCTCGCGGGCCAGGTGTGCCAGCCCGTAGTCGGCCTGGCTGATCGCCGTGGCGCTGAACGTGTTCGTCTCGATCACGTCGGCCCCGGCGTCGAGGTAGGCGGCGTGGATCGCCGAGATGATATCGGGCCGGGTGAGCGAGAGCAGGTCGTTGTCGCCGCGCAGGTCACGCGGATGGTCGGCGAAGCGCGTGCCCCGGAAGTCGGCCTCGGTGAGCTGGTACTGCTGGATCAGCGTCCCCATGGCCCCGTCGAGGACCAGGATCCGCTCCGCCGCCGCGGCGTCGAGAAGCGGCCTGCGCTGCTCGCGCGTGAATGGCTCCATCAGCCGAGTGTAGCCCGCGCCAGCGGCACCCGGCGCCGGGACCGTGACGGGGCCGCGATCGCGGATCAGTCCCGATCGAGACCCAGGTCCGCGGTCAGCGCATCGCCGGCGTCCCAGTCGGCGCCGTGCTCCTCGCGCATGCGATGCGCCTCTCGCCCGGCCCACGCGGCGATCGCCGGGTGCGCGACGCGCAAGGCCTCCCGGTGGGCGTAGCGTCGCTGGAGCGCGGCCAGCATCGCCCCGTAGAGCGCCCGGGGCGCCATCGCCGCGATCCGCTGCTCCGCGCCGTCCTGGAAGTCGATCGGCACCTTCATCCGGGCGAAGAAGGCGCCGACCTCTCCGGTGAGCGGGTCCACCGACTGGCTGTGGCCGGTGGAGCGCACGATCGGCGCCGGCGACTCGAAGACGACGATCGTCGTGTCCGGGGCCACCGCCGCGACCATGACGTCGCCGCCGAAGGTGAGGAACGAGTTGAACGCCTCAACCCGGTCGACCGCGCGGATCGTGCCCCACGCGAAGGGCTCGGTGTGCGGTGTCGGCGTCGCCCGGGTGATCTCCGCCAGGTGCCCGCGCCCGCCGCTCGTCGTCCAGTGCTCGACCAGCTCCGTGTCGAAGTGCTCGAGGGTGGGCCGGCTGCGCAATGCCAGCAGGAGCTGGGCCGAGCCCGTCTCCTCGGGGTGGGAGCCGCCGACGACCAGGAACCCCAGGTGGGCCAGCTTCGCCGCCGCTTCTCGGAGCGCCGGGCCGCCGGCGACCAGATCCCCAGATGTGTTCGTCATGGGAGCCAGTGTGGACCCGCCGGCATCTTGTGACACGCGCCGGACCGGCCATTCCGCGCAGGCCGGTCGGCCCGGATTGCGGGCCGCCGCGAGCGGGGCCGACGGGGCCGACGCGCCGGCGCGCCAACGCCCTCGCTAGGCGCTCGCTTCGATGGCATCCTGGCTCACGAGGCCCGGCTCGAGGTCGGCGGGAACCGGCTCCGTCTGCAGCATCATGCTCGGGTGCGGCACGCCGGGCTGGATCCACGGCGTCTGCGGGACGACCACCAGCTTCGCCACGCCGAGCAGGACCGCGTCGTAGTTCACGCGCCATCCCGCGAAGTCGCGCCAGCACTGGTCGCGGTCCTGCTTGAGAGCGATGCCGCTTTCGCGCAGTCGATCGCAGGCGGCGTCGAACTCGCGCCGCGGGATGCTGATCGGGTCGCCCTGCTTCGGGTTGGCCGGGTGCGGCAGCTCGAAGAAGTCGGCGATCGCGGTGAGCGCGAGGTACCCGGCCCGGATGCAGGTCTCGACCTGGGGGTTGCGCGGCTGGTCGAGCGTCGACGCGCGCGGGGCGGCCGCATCCAGCACCGCGCCGGCAGCGCTGACCCACGATTGCTCTGCGCGCGGCGAGCGGAAGAACGCCAGCGCCGGCAGGGTCGTGTGGGTCTCCTCCAGCTCCGCGAACCAGCGTTCCCAGCGTTCCCAGATGCCGTCGAGCCGTTCCATGGCGCCGATGCCGTGGGCCAGCTCGAGCATGAAGACCGACGACGCGGGTGTCCCGGCGCGCACGGCGAGGAGGTTGACCTCCGTCTCGCGTCGCGTGAAGTCGGCGTACATCGACGGAAGGTAGGCGATCAGCAGCGCCACGAGGATCAGGCCGAGCGCCGCCTCGGTGAACCCGAGCAGCGTCGTCGGCAGGTCCGGCGCAGCCTGGAAGCCGAGCGTGAGAAGGGCCGAGCCGCTCTCCCGGACCGCGACCTCCGGGCTCGCGCCGAGGCCGCAGTAGATCAGCGCGTAACCCCCGAGCAGCAGTATCAGGTTGATGGCAGGCAGGCTCAGCAGCGCCACCGGCGCGAAGTAGGCGAGGTATCGGTCCCGTCGCGCATACGGGGCGCGCGGGCCGGCCACGAGGTTGAACAGGCGCCGGACGTTGTGGAAGACGATCTGGACGATGGCGTCGCGGGCCATCCGGGGCAGCACGAACGTGCGGATCACGCTCCGGATCGTGAGCACGATCAGGAGCACGCCGGCGACGGCCGCCAGGAAGCGCGCGATAGGCTCCACGGCCGGACGGTACCATGCCTCCGGCACAGGCCCGCCGCGGGCACGAATCGCGGCCCTGAAGTACCCTCTTCCCATCGTGTCGCGGATCAACTAACGTGCACGCGTAAGCCCGCACGGCGGGCACAGGAATTTCCGGCAGACACGATCGCTCCCACTCACGGACTCCCGCGAGACAGTCGGTCAAGGGTCGCGGGCGCCGGCGAGCACAGAGGAGCGGTTTTCTTTGTACAGCGACAAGGTGATGACCTGCGCGGATTGCAGCCAGGACTTCGTCTTCACAGCGCGTGAGCAGGAGTTCTACGCGACCCGTGGCTTCACGGAGCCACGCCGTTGCCCGTCCTGCCGCGCAAGCCGCAAGGCGGCCC
>JARLHH010000011.1 GCA_031292335.1 Candidatus Limnocylindrales bacterium
CCCGACACGACGACCAGCAACGCGCCCGGTGCCCCGGCGCTCGGCGCGCCGGACAGCGGGTCGTCGGTGACGGGCGGTGACCCCAGCGATCGCTCCGTCATCGGGCGTGCCCGGCGTCGGGGCCGGCTGTGCCGGGTGCGCCCGTCGCGATCGCCCGCAGCTCCCCGAGGACCGAGTCGAGCGGCGCAGGCAAGGGCGCCTCCACGCGCACCAGTTCGCCCGTCGCGGGCGACGCGAAGACGATCCGCCAGGCGTGCAGGAAGAGCCGCCCCAGGCCGTCAGGGCCGCGCCGCGAGGTCCCGGTGCCGTAGACCGGGTCGCCCGCGACCGGGTGGCCGAGCGCCGCGAGGTGCACCCGGATCTGGTGGGTGCGGCCGGTGACGAGATCCACCTCCAGCAGCGTCCAGCCCCTGAAACGCTCGCGGACGCGGTAGCCCGTCACCGATGGCCGCCCGTCCGGCACGACCGCCATCCGCGTCCGCTGCCGGGGATCACGCCCGATGGGCGCCTCGATCCGGCCCGCGGATGCCTCGACGCCGCCCTGGACGAGGGCGAGGTAGGTCTTCTTGACGCGGCGGGCCTTGAGCTGCGCCATGAGGCCGGCCTGGGCCACGTCCGTCTTGGCGACCATGATCAGGCCGGAGGTGTCGCGGTCCAGGCGGTGGACGATCCCCGGCCGGGCCACGCCCGCGATACCTCCGTAGGTCGTGTCGCGCGCCAGGAGCGCGTTCACCATGGTCCCGCTCCAGTGGCCCGGTGACGGGTGGACGACGAGCCCGGCGGGCTTGTTCACGACGAGCACGTCGGCGTCCTCGTACAGGACCTCGAGCGGGATCGCCTCGGGCTCGATGTCCGGCGGCTCCGCCGCGGGCACCTGGAGGATCAGCGCGTCGCCCGCGTGCACGACGGAGCGGGCCTTGAGCGGGACGCCGTCAAGAGTCAGCTGGCCGTCCGTGATCAGGTGCTGGACCCGGCTCCGCGAGAGTCCCGACAGATCCGAGGCGACGCGGTCGGCGCGCCCGCCCGATCCATCCGGGACGACGAGGCGAAGCTCGGTCATCCGGCGATCCAGGGACGGCGCCGCGAGGGCCAGAAGGCCATCAGGATCAGCAGGACGAGCGCCGTGCTGATCGCGGCGTCGGCGACGTTGTAGGTGTAGAAGCGCAGGTCGCCGACGCCCATGTCGACGAAGTCAAGGACGTACCCGAGGCGCAGGCGGTCGATGAGGTTGCCGAGGGCGCCCCCGAGGAGCAGGCCCAGGGCGAGGGTCGCGAACCAGCCGTTGGTCTCCACCGACCGTCCGTGGAACCAGACGATGATCGCCACCACCCCGATGCTCAGCGCGGCGAACAGGACCGCCTGGTTCCCGAACAGGCCGAAGATCGCGCCCGTGTTGCGCACGGGCCAGATCCGGACGTAGTCACCGACGACCGGCCGCAGCGTCCCGAAGGAGACGCTGGCCGCCACCCAGGCCTTCGTGAGCTGATCCACGACGACGATGCACGCCGCCAGGACGACGAACGCGATCCAGTGATGCGAGACACGCAGGGGCGTCGCGGCCCCGACCGGGCGCGCAATCACCGGGTCCGTCCCGTCAGCCATGCGCCGCCTCCGGTTGGCCACCGGGGGCCGCCCGTCGAAGCGCGACCGCCACCTCGCCGCCGGAGATCTTCACGCCGGCCTGCGACCAGCCGGCCGGCAGCGGTCCGCTGGTCACGCTGTCCGCAAGCGTTTCGGTTGCGACGGCGTCCAGGTACGGGCCGACCGCCGTCGCGGCCGGGCCGAGATCGAGGCACAGGTCGATCCGGTCGGCCAGGTCCAGCCCCGCCTCCCGGCGCAGGTCCTGGACGGCTCGCTGGATCTCCCGCGCGTCGCCCTCCGCCCGGAGCGCGTCCGTCAGCTCGGTGTCGATCACCACGACCAGTCCGTCGTCATGGGCGACCGCCGTGCCCGGGCGCGGCGAGACGAGCAGCTCGACCTCGTCGGGCGCCAGCACCACGCCCGCGAGCGAGACGCTCCCGTCGGCGAGGATCTCGAAGGCGCCCGCCCGCGCGGCTGCCATCACCGCCGGGATCGCCCCGCCGAGCTTGCGCCCGATCTTCGGCAGGAGCGGCTTGACGCGCCGCTCCACGAGCTCCGACTCGTCATCGATCCGGACCACGTCCTTGACGTTGACCTCGTCCGCGATCACCTCGAGAAGGGCGTCCAGGTCGGGATGGGCCACACCTGGGAGCGCGATCCACAGGCGGGCCAGCGGCTGACGCGTCCTGAGCCCGGCCTGGGAGCGGAGCGTGCGGACCAGGTCCACCGCGCGCTGGGCCAGGCCGGTCGCATCCTCGAGCGCCGGGTCGCGGAGGGCCGCCAGCTCGGGCGCCGGCCAGCGGGTCAGGTGGACGCTCTCGGGCGCCGGGAGCCCCACGGCGACGACGAGGTTCTGGTGCATCGCCTCGGTCAGGAAGGGGAGCAGCGGAGCCAGCACCCGCACCAGGCCGGCCAGGGTCAGGTGGAGCGTGGCGAACGCCGCGTCGCGGTCGGCCGGATCGTCCGGGCGCGAGAAGCGCTTCCGGTTCCGCCGCAGGTACCACGTGGAGAGCTCGTCGATGAAGCCGGAGATCACGCTCGCGGCGGAATCCGGGTCGTAGTTCGCCAGGCGGTCCTCCACGCGCGCGGCCAGGCCGGCCAGGCGCGACAGGATCCAGCGATCCAGCGGCGGCCGGCCGGCGACCTGCGACGGGGTCGGTGGGGACACCGCCTCGACGCCCGGCGACCAGCCCGCGAGCCGCGCGTACGTCACGAAGAACGCGTAGACGTTCCACAGCACCAGCAGCTCGCGCCGCGCCTCGTCGGCCGCGTGCCAGCCGAACAGGATGTTGTCGTCGGGCCGGGCCTTGGCGTACATCCAGCGCATCACGTCGACGCCCATCCGCTCGGCCGCCTCGTCGAACTCGATGGCATTGCCCCAGCTCTTGTGCATCGGCCGGCCGTCCTCGCCGAAGAGCGTCGCGTAGCCGAAGATCGTCCGGAAGGGCGCCTCCCGGCGCAGCACCGTGCTCATCGCGAGCATCGAGTAGAACCAGTTCCGGAACTGGCCGGGAAAGCTCTCGGTCACGAAGTCGGCCGGGAACCACTCCTGCCAGTAGGCCGGGTCCTCGCGGTAGTGGAGCGTCGAGAAGGGCACGATGCCGGCGTCGAGCCAGGGGTTTCCCACGTCGGGGATCCGCCCGACCGGCGCCCCGCAGGCGCGGCAGGCGATCCTGACGGCGTCGACGTAGGGCCGGTGCGACGTGTGTCCCTCCAGCTGCTCCCAGCCCTCGACCGCCCGCGCGCGCAGCTCCTCGCGGCCGCTCACCACGTCGAACGATCCACAGGCGGCGCAGTCGTAGATCGGCAGCGCCAGACCCCAGTAGCGCTTCTTGCTGATCATCCAGTCGTGCATGTTGAGGAGCCAGTCCAGCTCCCGTTCGTAGCCGAACGACGGCAGCCAGCGGATGCCGTCCACGACCTCCATGATCTGGTAGCGGAGGCTGGCGTCGACCTGCTGCCTCGTGAGCTGGTCGCGCGGCACGTCGTAGACCGGGCCCATGCTCACGAACCACTCGTCGACCAGGCGGAACACGAGGGGCGTGCCGCAGCGCCAGCAGTGCGGGTAGCGGTGGACGATCGGCTCCAGCCGGTAGAAGAGCCCATGGTGCTTCAGGTGCTCGACCACGGGCTCCGCGCTGTCGCGCACGTCGCGGCCGGCCAGGAAGCCGAACCCGTCGATGAACGTCCCGCCCTCGTCGAGCGGCGCCAGCATGGGCAGCCCGAGCGACTTCCCGAGCGCGAAGTCCTCCGCCCCGCAGCCCGGCGCGATGTGGACGATCCCCGTCCCCTCGTCCTCGCCGACCTGGTCCCAGGCGACCACGACGTGCTCGTAGGGAGCCCCGCCCGCGCCACCGGCCGCGAAGCCTGCCCGGACGGCCGGCAGCTCGTCGAACGGCCCCCGGTAGCGCCAGCCGACGAGCTCGGATCCGGCCCGGTCGTCGAGGATCTCGAACGGCCCCACGAGCGCCTGCTGGACGGTCCCCCGGCCCAGCCAGAAGATGCTGTCCCCCTGGCGCACCTTCACGTAGCGCAGCCCGGGTCCGACCGCCGCCGCCACGTTCGACGTCAGCGTCCAGGGTGTCGTGGTCCAGACCAGGAGCGCCTCGCCGGGACGGTCCAGCAGCGGGAACCGGACGGTCAGGCCGGGGTCCGTGCGATCCGCGTACCCCTCGGTCATCTCGTGCTGGCTGATCCCGGTCCCGCAGCGGGCGCACCACGGCATCGTGTCGTGGCCCTTGTAGAGCCAGCCCCGGCGGTGGCACTCGGCCAGGAATCCCCAGATCAGGTCGTTGTTCTCGTTGCTGAACGTGAAGTACGAGCCGCCGAGCTCGGGCATCCCGAGCCGGCCGACGAGCATCTCCACCCGGTCGGTGACGGGCCCGCGCGGCCCGGCCAGGGTGGCCTCGGCGGCCGGGTCGGCGCCCAGCAGGTCGCGCAGGCGGAGCAGCTCATCCGGGTCGTTCCAGTCCATCCAGTAGCCCAGCCGGATCGACTGCTCGGTCTGGCGCGCCGCGAAGGTCAGCACCCGCTGCTTGCACAGGCGGACGAACTCGGCGATCCCGTGCTCCTCGATGTCCCGCTTCGAGGTGAAGCCCAGGTCCCGCTCCACGTTGACCTCGACCCACAGGCCCTGGCAGTCGAAGCCGTTCTGCCAGCGCTGGTCCTCGCCGCGCATTGCGTGGAAGCGCTGGAAGACATCCTTGTAGGTCCGACCCCAGGCGTGGTGGACGCCCATCGGGTTGTTGGCCGTGATGGGACCGTCGAGAAAGCTCCAGCGAGGCCCTCCCGCGTTCTGGGCACGCAGGCGGGCGAACGTCCGGCGTTCGCGCCAGAGCGCGAGGATCTCGTGCTCCTGGGCGACCAGGTCGGGCTTGCTGGTGACGGGTGCGAACATCTGACCTCGGACGCGGGTTGGATCTGACGGGCCGGGACTGGACGAGGGTCACGCACCGGCCCGGCCGGTCGTCACTGGGCCTCGAATGCGCCCCAGGGAGGTTCCCGTATCCTACCCTCGATGCAGCAACCGCAGGAACCCCGTCCGCGCGCTAGATCGGCCTTCACCGCGGCGTTCCTGAGCCTCCTCTTCCCCGGGCTCGGGCACGCCTACGCCCGGGCCTGGTACCGGGCCGTGGCGTTCGCGGCAGCGCCGTTCCTGTTGCTGGCCCTGCTCGCGGGGGCCGTGCTCAGCTACAGGCTCGAGGTGCTCGGCGTCGCCCTGCAGCCGCCCGTGCTGGTCGGGATCCTGGTCGGGAACGTCGTCGCCTACCTCTACCGGGTCGTGGCGGCGGTCGATGCGTACCGGGTTGTCCGCTACCTGAACCGCGTCGCCGACGGCGGCGCCGGCCGGCTGGGACCAGCCCGCGCGACGCTCGCCCCCATCTCCCTCGCCGGCCTGCTCGCGATCCTCGTCGTGATGGGCGGTGCCCACGCCGCCGTGGCCTACTACGACCTCCAGGCGCTGACCGCGGTCCAGAACATCTTCAACCCGGCCGGCCCCGACACCGGGAGCGCTGCCTCGCCGGCGCCCGCGTCCGGGACCGCTTCCCCGGGCACGGCCAGCCCGGAGCCATCGGCGCTTCCGGCGGCATCCGCGGCCCCGGTCGCCGCGGCCTCCCTCGTCCCCTGGAACGGGACCGGACAGCTCAACATTCTGCTGATCGGCACCGACAAGCGGCCCGACGAGGGGACCTGGAACACCGACACGCTGATCGTGGTGAGCATCGACCCGTCCTCCCGGCAGGTCGCCATGTTCAGCCTCCCGCGCGACACCGTCGACGTCCCCCTGCCGCCGATTCCCGCCCGCTCGGTCTTCGGGGCGACGTTCGGGTCCAAGATCAACTCGCTCTTCGAGCAGGCCCGCGCGCGGCCCGACCTGTTCCCCGGGGGTCCCTACGAGGCGCTCAAGGACACCCTGGGCTACCTCTACGGGATCCCGATCAACTACTACGTGCAGGTCGACTTCACCGGCTTCAAGACCGTCGTTGACGCGCTCGGCGGGGTCACGATCAACGTCCAGGTCCCGGTGGTCGACGACTACTATCCCGGCGACAACGGCACCCTGCGGGTCTACATCCCGACCGGGGTCCAGCGCATGAGCGGCAGCCAGGCCCTGATCTACGCGCGCTCCCGGCACGGCTCCAACGACTTCGACCGGGCCTCGCGGCAGCAGCGGGTGCTCCTGTCCCTTCGCCAGCAGGCCGACTTCGCGACGCTCATCCAGCGACTGCCCGCCCTGGTCCAGAGCACGTCGAACGCGGTCACCACGGACTTCCCGATCGGGAAGCTTCCCCAGCTGATCGACCTGGCCAGCCAGATCGACATCACGAACGTGCGATCGTTCGTCTTCGCGCCGCCGTACTACGGGGTGGAGGGATACCCTGGCGGCATCTACACCCTGACCCCGAACGTGGCGCGCATCCGGGCCGCCGTGGCGAACGCGTTCAACTTCGATCCGAGCGTGGAGGCCCAGCGCCAGGCCGTCGCCCAGGAGGGTGCCCAGGTCTGGGTCCTCAACGGGACCGGCGCCACGGGCACGGCCGCCGCGGTGGCCGGCTACCTGGACTTCCGGGGCATCGCGGCCTCGGCGCCGAACCAGCGGCCCGCCGCCAGCGGCGTCCCGGCAAACACGGTCATCCGGGTCTACAACGGCGCGCAGGAGAAGCTGCCTCTGACGCTCGCGCTCCTGCAGCAGGTCTTCGGCGTGAAGGTGCTGCCGGTGATCGACAGGACCGTGCCCGTCGACGTGATCGTGACCACCGGCCTGAAGACGCCGGTGCTCGAGTCCCCCGCCCTCCCCTGACCCGCGCGGCCGCGATGCGGGCTCGCGAACCCGGGCCGCGCGATGCCGGCCGACAGGTCAGGCAGGAGGGATCGGCGTCACCCAGTGCCGGTAGGCCGGGACGTTGCCGCGCACGATCTCGAAGTAGCGGTCCTTGACGCGCTTCGTGATCGGACCGACCGCCCCGGATCCCACGCTCCGGTGGTCCACCGAGATGATCGGGCTGATCTGGGCGCCGGTGCCGCAGAAGAACGCCTCGTCGGCGATGTAGATCTCCGAGCGGTCGATGGAGCGCTCCACGACCGGCAGGCCGAGCTCGGCGCAGATCTCCATGATCCCGGCGCGGGTGATCCCCTCGAGGATGTCGTCCGAGACGGGCGGCGTGGCGAGCACGCCGTCGCGGATGACGAAGATGTTCTCCGCGGAGCCCTCCGAGATGTGGCCGTCGTCGGACAGGACCAGCGCCTCGTCGAAGCCGTTGAGCATCGCCTCGGACTTGCTGAAGGCCGGGTTGACGTACGAGCCCACGATCTTCGCCCGTGACGGGATGGCCGGGTCGGACGTGCGGCGCCACGAGACGGTCCCAACCTTGATCCCCACGTTCGTGTCCACGTAGTCTCCGAACGGGACCGCGAGGATGTAGTAGCGATGCTCCAGGCCGTGGAGCTTGACGCCGATGGCAGCCGTGCTCTTGTAGAACGAGGGCCGGACGTAGGCGTCCTCGTGGAACGCGTTGCGACGCAGCACCTCGACGGCCTCGGCCGTGAGCTGGTCAACCGAGGGGACGTCGTCCATGAGCATGATGTGGCAGGAGTGGCGGATTCGCTCCATGTGCTCGCGGACCTTGAGCGCGTACAGGCGGCCCTGCTCGGCGTTCCAATAGGCCCGGATCCCCTCGAAGACGGCCGTCCCGTACATGAAGGCGTGGGTCATGATGCTGACGTTCGCCTCGGCGAGCGGGACGTACCGACCCTCGAACAGGCAGACCAGGGTGGCAGGATCGGCGGGATCGCCGGCAGCCCGCGGAGTGGGCGCCGTCGCGGTGGCGGGCTTCTCGGTAAGCATCCGATGGGGCTCCTGCAACGGGATCGCGCTCGGGTCCGACGGGCCTGCGGGCGCTGGTCCGAGTATACCGTCGGTCGTCGGCCGGACGGCGCCTGCCACCCCGACCCTCAGGCGGCTCCGCGAGCGAGCCCGCTCACGACCAGGCCCAGGTAGGCTACGTAGAAGATGCCCCCGACCGCCAGGCCCCGGCCGGAGATCGTTCCCCGGAACCACAGCGGCAGGAAGATCGCCGCGATGGACACGACGGCGATCCCGGCGGAGAGGAAGCTGAGCGCGGAATCCGCGCTCACCGACCAGGCAGTGGGTGCGAACAGCAGCACGATCGAGGTCGGGATCGCGCTCTGGAAGACCATCGCGCCGGTAATGTTGCCGAGCGCGAGGGTGTCCTTTCCCTGGCGCACCCAGATCACGCTGTTGAGCTTCTCGGGAAGCTCGGTCGCGATCGGCGCGATCACGAGGGCGAGGATCGTCGAACCGATGCCAAGCGAGGCGGCGAGATCCTGGACGGCGCCCACGAAGAAGGCCGCGCCCACCACGATGCACCCAAGCGCGATGAGCACCTGGACGCCGACGAGCCGCAGCCGCGGCACCGGGTGGTCATGGCGTCCGCGGTCGAGGCGCCGCAGCCGGAGCGGCGCCAGCTCCAGCTCATGGTCCCCGGCGGCGCCGGCGAAGTGGGCCCGCACGTACCAGGCGTACAGCACCAGCAGGAGGATCGCCACGCCGGCCTTGACGAGCTCCAGCCAGGCCGGGAGGAAGGCCGCAGCGATCGCGAGGGCGTAGCCCAGCCCGAACCAGCGCAGATCGTGGAGCAGGATCGTGCGGTCCACGGCGACCATGACCCCCTGCTGGCGGCGCTTGCGGAAGCCGATCACCGCCAGGCCCGTCACGCACATCGCCAGCGTGCCAAGCATGAACGGCGCCCCCAGCACCGCGCCGACGCCCACTTCCGTCGACGCGAGGCCGCTGCCGAAGACGATGGCGATGAACGGGATCGTGGTCTCCGGCAGGGCAGTCCCGACCGCCGCCAGGACCGAGCCGACCGCGCCCTCCGCGAGGTCCAGCTTGCGGCCGAACCACTCGATCCCGTTGGTGAACAGCTCGGCTCCGGCGAGGATGACGACGAAGGCGAGCAGGAGGACGAGGAGGGTCACGGCCTAGACCATGGCGCGCTGGGCGGGGGCGACGGCGCTCACGGCCGGCGCCCGTGGAGCGCCCGGTGGCGGCATGGGGCCACCCCCGTCAGGGGCGAAGGTGCTGCGGTGCGTACGGCAGCAGCGCCACGAGCCGGGCGCGCTTGAGCGCAACGGACAGCTCGCGCTGGTGCGCGGCGCACGTTCCGGTCTTGCGACGCGGCTCGATCTTGGCCCGCTCCGAGAGATAGCGGCGGAGGCGGCTGACCTCCTTGTAGTCGATCTGGACCGTCTTGTCGGCGCAGAACGCGCACACCTTGCGGCGGCGACGATCGCGGTAGTAGTCGTCTCGCTTCTTGCTGCGGGCTACGGGGGGCATCGTGTCAACTCCTGTGGTCGCGGGCGTCGTCGTCGTGGCGAGCGCCCGGCATGCGTCTCAGAACGGAAGGTCGTCGATGTCGGACGGGGCGTCGTCCCCGCCCTGGGCGTCGCGTCGGATCGGCGAGACGGTCGCGCCCGCCGGACGGGACTCTCCCGGGAATGGCGGCGCGTCGGCGCCTTCCTCCCGCGGCCGGCGGTCGAGGTTCGTGACCTGGTTGGCGATCAGCTCCGTCGTGTACCGCTTCTGGCCCTGCTGGTCTTCCCACTGCCGGGTCTGGAGGCGCCCTTCGACGTAGACCTTCATCCCTTTCCGGAGGTGCTCGGCGGAGCGTTCGGCGAGCTGCGCCCACGCGACAACCCGGAACCACTCCGTCTCTTCCTGCCAGGCGCCGTCCTGGCCCTTGTAGTTCCGGTTCACGGCCACCGTGAACTGGGTGACGGCCTGGCCGCCCGGCGTGTACCGCATCTCGGGATCGCGCCCGAGATTCCCGATGATCATCACCTTGTTCAGGGACACGGGAACGCCCTCCTGGGAGCTGCCGGCACGCGCGTCAGTCGACCGCTGCCGGGGCGGCGTCGCTCTCCGACTCGTCGATCTGCTCGACGTCCGGCTCCTCGTCCTCGTCGACATCCGGGGCCGGCACGAAGTCAACGCTGTCCTCCGGCCTGCCGCGGGCCGCCTTGAGCGGTCGCTCGACACGGATGACGAGATGCCGGATCACGTCCTCGGTGATCAGCAGGGTCCGCTCCAGGTCGACGATCGCGTCGGCGGGCGCGTCGAAGTGGATGATGTGATACGAAGCCTCGCGGTAGCGGTCGATCTGGTACGCCAGGCGCCGACGACCCCACGGGGCCGCCTTGACGATCTGGCCGCCGGTGCCGGCGATCTGCCGCGCCACCTTCTCCAGGAGCGCCTGGACGCGATCGTCCGGCGCATCCGGCCGGATCACGAGCATGAGTTCGTAGCGGCGCATGGCCGTCTACTCCTTCCTGTGGGGTATGCCCCGCTCGTGGCCCCCGGAACCCGGGCCGCCAGGCGGAGCAGAAAGGGCTGCGCGAGTCTACCACGAGCTTGCATGCGCGCTCCGCAAGAGGTCGGACGTGCTCACGCGCGCCTCATGTATCCTTCCGCCGTATTCCGTCGCAAGCAGGAGACCATCCGGCGTGCCGTCCAGCACCATCCTCCTCCTCGAGACGAACCCCGATGCCGCGACTGCGGTGGAGCGGCCCCTCGTCGGCATCGGCTACCAGGTCACCACAACGGCCGACCCGAACGACGCCGTCCGGCGGGCCGGGGAATTCGCCCTCGTGATCGTGGACGTCGGCTCCGGTCCGCGCAGCGGAGAGGACGTCTGCCGCGAGATCCGCGGCACGGCTGCCTTCTCGGCGGTCCCGGTCCTGTGCATGTGCCAGACCGACGACGTCGAGGAGCGCGTGCGGTACCTCGAGGCGGGCGCCGACGACGTGGTCGCGAAGCCGTTCGACCCCCGCGAGCTGGAGGCCCGGGTCGAGGCGCTGCTGGTCCGTTTCCAGCGCTCTCGCGACCTCGCCCCGCTCGCCCTCGCGGAGGACGGCGTTCCGGCGCGACGGAGCATCATCGCGTGCTTCAGCCCGAAGGGCGGCGTCGGGACGACCATGATCGCGGTCAACGTCGCCAGCTGGCTCGCCGCGCGCGCGCCGGGCCGGGTGCTCATCGCCGACCTCGATCTCCAGTTCGGGCAGGTGGCGACCCACCTCAACCTCAAACCGCAGCTCACGGTCGCGGACCTCGCGCGAGACGAGCAGTCGCTCAGGGAGCCTGATCTCCTGCGCACCTACACGGTGAAGCACGAGGGCGGGCTGGCGGTTCTTGCCGCCCCGGGCACGCCGGAGCCGGGCCGTCTCATCGGTCCGGACCAGGTGAACCTGCTCCTCTCGACCGCGCGGACGGCGTTCGACACGCTGGTGGTGGATGCGGGGTCCGAGCTCGACGACCGGTCGCTTGCGGTCGTGGCGCGCGCCGAGGCGGTCGTGATCCCGATCGTGCCGGAGATCGGCGCGCTCAAGGCGCTCCATTCCCTTCTCGAGTATCTCACCGAGGTCGGCTCTGCGGAATCCACGGCGACGTTCGTCCTGAACCACCTCTTCGCTCGTGAGATGCTCTCGATGAAACAGATCGAGGCGGCGATCGGGACCCAGGTCACGGCGGAGATCCCCTACGATCCCGGGCTCTACCTGAAGGCGATCAACGAGGGAGTCCCGATCGTCCAGGGTGCCGTGAACTCCGCGCCGGCCCGGGCGCTGGGCAAGCTTGCCTCGCTCGTCAGCGGCATCCGCGAAGGCGCCGCTCCGGCGTCAGACGACCGCCGGGGCCTCCTGGGGGGCTTGCGCCGGCGCGGCTGACGGCACGCGGCACCGGTTCGCTCGGGCGCACCGCCCGCCTCCCGGGGCCGGTTCGGGGCCCCCTCGCATGCCAGACCCGTTTGCGCCCGATCGCTCGCCCGCCCGGACCCGGTCCGCGGCATGGCGCTCGTCAGCCGTTGGCGCTCACCGTGACCTGGCCGGGCACGCCGATCGAGATCGTCCCGGCCCAGGCACACTGGCAGACCGAGCCCGCGGTGAGCACCGGCACCCCGCCCAGCACAACCTTGGCCGACCCCGGCGTCCACGGGCCGGCAGGGACGGGCACACAGGGCATCGGCGTGAGGACACCCAGGGCCGCCGCCGTGGCGGCGGCCACGGCCGGGTTGGCCGGCGACGAGCACATCCCGAACGTCGGGATGTTCGCCATCGGGAGCGTGTCGGCGACCGTCGCCACGAACTGCCCGCCGGCGGTCACCGGGGTCCCTTTCGGCACGACCGTCAAGGGCGCAGGCGGGCCCAGGCCCATGGTGCATGACAGCATCGCGGAAAGGACCACCAGGGGCGGCATCGTCCGACTCTCCCGCACTGCGACGTCGGTGCGCGGTCGGAAGGTCCCGCAGCCGCGCGCCATGCGAAGTCTGGCACGCCTGCCGGTGCCCGATCGGGCGGACTTCACGGCCCGCTCGGCCCGAGCGCTGACCCACCGGCCGGCCGGCTGTCG
Organism: Candidatus Limnocylindrales bacterium; assembly: GCA_031292335.1. Classification (GTDB taxonomy): domain Bacteria; phylum Chloroflexota; class Limnocylindria; order Limnocylindrales; family CSP1-4; genus CTSoil-043. The sequence goes on from JARLHH010000011.1 coordinate 12,506, forward strand.
TCGGGACGAGGCGGCGCCGATCAGCTCC
>JARLHH010000085.1 GCA_031292335.1 Candidatus Limnocylindrales bacterium
CGCGCCGTGCGCACGTGCGTAGTCGATCGCCCCCGCAAGGAGTCCCTTCGCGATCCCGCGCCGGCGGTACCCGGGGCGCACGTCGAAGCAGACGATCGACCAGACGGGCAGGTGATCGATCCTCGGGATGGTCCGGCTCCGCTCCAGCCGCCGCATCGAGCTGCGCGGCCCGAAGCCGCACCACCCGACTGGCAGGTCGCCCAGGTAGGCGACAACGCCCGGGACGGGGTCCGCGGCGCACTGTTCGCGCAGCGCCGCGCGGTGCTGCTGCGCGCTGTCGCGGCTGAACTCTCCGGCCGTCTGCCGCCACCACTGGCACCAGCACGACCGGTCAATCACCGGCTCGATGTCCTCGAAGCGCCCGATCGTCGCCGCTCGAACGACGATCGACTCGACTGCCGAGTGCCCAGTGTCCTCCGTCATGGCCTGATCATCTTGAGGCAGGGGGCGTCTGGACGCGACGCCGACATCGTGACGTTCCGTCTTGCCCCGTCTGCAGGGCGTGGGACGGGCGTGCCCCTTGGGTCATTGGATCCTCGGGCGGGGTCGTGGGTGGGCGGCCGACGGTTGGCCCAACGACGATGCGACGGCGCGAGGCACGGTCACCTCGCCCTCGGAGCCGCTGAGCCGTGCCGAGACTTCCATGGTTCACGCTCCTTACAACCTCACAGATGTAAGGACACCACTCGCGCACGCGCGATCCGCGCCGCCATAGGCCCTGCGCACCGGAATACGCAAGAAGCCAGCCTCGCGGCTGGCTTCCGATCGTGAGCGCTGGAGCCGACACTCGGATTTGAACCGAGCTGCCCGCGGGCCGGGGCCCGATCGCGTCGGGGAGGAAAATCGCGTCTTGGCGGTCGGCGGTTGAGGTCGGAGTTCCTTGGTGCTGCGAACCCGCAACTAGAGCTGGACCCTGGCGCCTGCGGGGATCACCGTCTGTTGCCTCCCGACCGGGAGAGCACGCGAGGCAGTTGCTGCGTCGACGGGCGCCACCCGACCGCCAGGAAGCTGGAGGCCCGAGGCCATGGAGATCGTTCATCGAAGCTGTGCCGGGATCGACATCGGCAAGCGCTCGGTCACCGTCTGCGTCATCACGAGCGGGCCGAGAGGCGAGCCGCACAAGGAGGTCCGCACCTTCGGCACGCTCACCCGCGACCTGCTCGCGCTCGGCGATTGGCTCGACGCCGTCGGAGTCGAGGCCGTGGCGATGGAGGCCACGGGCTCCTACTGGAAGCCGATCTGGAACCTGCTCGAAGAGCGCTTCGAATTGCTGCTTGCGAACGCCGCCCATCTCAAAGCCGTCCCAGGGCGCAAGACCGACGTCCGTGACGCGGAGTGGATCGCCGAGCTCTTCCGCCACGGCCTCCTGCGGGCGAGCTTCATTCCGCCCCGTCCCGAGCGCGAGCTGCGCGAGCTGGTCCGCTATCGGACGAGCCTCATCCGCGAGCGGGCGGCCGAGATCAACCGGGTCGCGAAGGTGCTCGAGGGCGCCAACGTCAAGCTCGGATCGGTGAGCACGAACATCGGGGGCGTCTCGGGCCGGGCGATCCTGGCGGCCATGGTCGAGGGCACGACGGATCCCGATGCGCTCGCGGACCTCGCCCGCGGGCGGCTGCGCGCCAAGCACGACGCCCTCGTCGGGGCTCTCACCGGCGGCATCGGCACCCACCAGCGCCTGCTCCTCAAGGTCCAGCTGCGTCATCTCGCCGACCTTGACACGCTGATCAGCGGCCTCGACGCCGAGATCGCCGAGCGTCTCCGCGCTGCGGGAGCGTTGATCGAGCGGCTCGTCACGATCCCGGGCGTCGGCCGGCGGACCGCCGAGGTCGTCCTCGCCGAGATCGGGACCGACATGACCCGCTTCGGCTCGGCGCGCCAGCTCGCGTCATGGGCAGGGATGTGCCCGGGCAACCACGAGAGCGCGGGCACCCGTCACGGGGGCGCCACCCGCCGCGGCAGCCCCTGGCTCCGAGGCGCGCTCGTGAGCTGTGCGCGAGCGGCCGCTCGGACCACCACCTACCTCGGCGCCCAGTATCACCGCCTGGCTGCGAGACGGGGCTCGAAGCGCGCCCTCGTCGCCGTCGGCCACACGATCCTTGGGATCATCTTTGCGCTGCTCCGGAGCGGCCAGCCGTTCCGCGACCTCGGGGCCACCTACTTCGATCGCCACGACGCCGAACGGGTCAGTCGAAGGCTCACCCGACGTCTGGAGCAGCTCGGCTACAGGGTCACGCTCGCCCCGCCCGCCGCGCTCACCGTCCCTGCCACGGCCGGGTGATGGAGCCGCCTCAGGGATTCGAACCCTGGACCTGTGGTTTACGAAACCACTGCTCTACCACTGAGCTAAGGCGGCGCGGAGTCGAGGATTTTCGAGGCAGGACCTGCTGTTTACGAATCGAGAGGTCGAGTGTGTCGTCCTGAACATCGGGTCGCGGTTTCGGGGCCAGCCGCAGTGACCACACGGATCACGCGGAGACGACTCTGTCCGATGGCGGTTGGCCACCGCGTACTTCTTCAAGAGTGGGTGCGTGGAATCGCCGGGTTGCCAGTCGCGGCGCCGCGGCGAGCCCACCGGACGTGCTTAAGTCCGCCACAAGTGCGGCCGCACCGGCGCCGGTCGCCGAAGACAGCACGCTCGACTCGGACCCAGTGGTCTTCCAGAGCACGCGGCGCAGGGGCCACGACAAGGTCACAGATCAACTCCGATAAGGCATTGAGTCGCTGAGGTTCGTGCCGCTCCGCGAGAGACCAGCACGCGTGCGCGACCAGCAGAGGTGGTCGATGCTGGTTGGCTCTACCCCCGGGTTGCACGGCCCCCATGCGCGTGACCGTTCTCGGTCAGATCAACCGAGCGCATCGAGGAGCTCGAGGCCCGCCACGTACGTGGGCGACACAGCGGGACCAGGACCACGGTACGGGCATAGCGGACGTGCGACTTGGTCGGAGGACCTGGGTATTGGTGGCCCCCCGCTCCGCACGTCGACGGCGATCCCATTTGGGGTTCGGCTAGATCGCGCCGACCGGGGCCTCAGCCGGGCACCCCAGGAAGGTACTGCCTGAG
>JARLHH010000086.1 GCA_031292335.1 Candidatus Limnocylindrales bacterium
CGCGTCAGTGCCAGCTGGGCATGTCGGCGCCGTCCGTGCCATCCACCGGCGTCGGCGTCCCGCCGCCGGACGGCTCGATCCAGATCCCTGCGCCGCCGCCCCCGCCGACCCGGGTGAACGCGATCTCCGTTCCATCAGGTGACCAGGTCGGGTCGATCGCCCCGCCCCAGCCTGCCGGCGTGATCCGGGTGACGTCGGACCCGTCCGGATGTGCCAGGAAGATCGAGCCGTTGGGATCGTCGCCCGGCGCGTCGAACGCGATCTCGGTTCCGTCCGGGGACCACTCCGGCCGGACCGCCCCGATCGCATCGGTCAGCCGGGCCGGCTGCCCTCCGGCGGCCGGCACCGCATACAGTGCGGCCGGCTGCGCCGTCCCGTCGGGATTGGTCGTCGAGGCCGAGAACACGATGGTGCTGCCGTCGGGCGACCACGTCGGGCCGCCCTCGCCCAGCGTCGGCGCGTCCAGGAGACGTCGCTGGTGCGAGCCGTCGGCGTTCATGGTGTACAGGTCAACCGTGCCTCCGCGATCGCTGACGAAGACCAGCCGGGTCCCGTCAGGTGACCAGGCCGGCTCCGAGTTGCGGCCGGCCCCCTGGGTCAGCTGCCGGGTCGCGTTCGTGGCGATCTGCGTGACGTAGATGTCGGACGTGTCCGTGCCCTCGACCATGTAGGCCACTTCCGTGCCGTCGGGCGAGACCGCCGGGTACATCTCGTTGCTGGGCGACGCTGCGATGGGCGTTGGAGTCCCGCCGTCGGGCGAGACGACCAGCACATCGAGGCTGCCGTCGCGCACGGTCTCGAACGCGATGACCGAGCGAGGGGCCGGGCTGGGCGACGCGGTCGCCGCCGCGAGTGTCGGGCGCGGCGTTGGCGAGTCCGTGACCGCCGTCGCCGGGGTGGGCGAGACGACGGCGCCGAGTGCGCCGGCCGACTGGGCCGGTGCCGGCGCCGTAGGCTGCAGCGTGGGCGACGCGCCCCCGCGGCCCAAAGCTCCCCCGACGACGATTGCGACCAGCGCCAGCGGGACCGCGACGGCCGCCAGCTGCGGCAGGCCGAAGGCGAGCAGTGGTCGCACCACGACAGAGCCGTCGAGCCGGAGCAGACTGCCCGTTCCCGGGATCAGCGGGTTCAGCCGTCCCGGTGGCCTGAGCGGCGCGGAGACGGGTCCGCCCGGCGTCAGGAGTGTGGTCGGCGGCGAGCCTGCCGCCGGAGCGGCCGCCACGACGAACTGGAGCGTCCGCGGCTGGCCGCTGATCACGCGCTCACGCGCCCGCGCCGCCACGAGC
>JARLHH010000087.1 GCA_031292335.1 Candidatus Limnocylindrales bacterium
GAGTGTCACCACGCGGCTCGATCCATCCACGCGACACCTGCTGGACGCCGCGGCGCTCGCCCGCATGAAGCCAGGGGCGTATCTCGTCAACACGTCGCGGGGTGGCCTGGTTGACCAGGTGGCCCTCGTCGACGCGCTGCGCTCGGGCCACCTCGGCGGGGCTGCGCTTGACGTTCTCGAGCGGGAGCCGATCGCTCGCGACGATCCACTGCTGGGCCTGCCGAATGTCGTGCTTACGCCGCACGCCGCGTTTTACAGCCGCGAGTCGATCGTCGAGATGAAGCGCCGCGCCGCCGAGGCGGTCACGGTGGCCCTCGCCGAGAGTGATCCGCTCGGTCGCGGCTGACCAGGCACAGCGCCGGGAGGACTCGCCTCTACACCTCCGCGTACGTCGCTCGTCGCGCAGATTGCCCGTTCGACAGGCGAGAGCGCGCGTACAATGGGGTTCGTACACCGTACCGCACGTTCACTAGGTGAAACGACGGTGACTCGGACTCTCAGCCGCGGTCTCGACGTTCTCGAGGCGATGGCAGGCGCGGATGGGTACGGGCTCGGCCCGTCTGCAATCAGCCAGCGCGTAGGCCTTGACAAGGCCACGGTGACGCGCCTCCTCAGGACCCTCGTCGAGGCCGGCTACGTGACACAGGACGAGTCAACGCGGCGGTACCGACTCGGTGGCAGGATCCTGTGGTTGGCCCACCGCGTGACGGTCGGTCTGGACCTCCGGACCTTCGCTCGCCCGCACCTCGCGGCGCTCCGGGATGAGCTTGGGGAAACCGTTCATCTCGGCGTGATGGATGACGTGCGCGTCGTCTACGTCGACAAGCTGGAAGCCGAGAACAGCATCCAGCTGGTCTCCGCGGTCGGCCAGACGATGCCGCTCCACTCCACGTCGCTGGGCAAGGCCATGCTCGCCGCCTTGCCGGACGAGGAGCGCGAGCGGATCTACGCTCGAATGGACTTCCTGCCGCGGACCGACCGGACGATCTGTGACCTGACCACGTTCCGGGAGGAGATCCGGCTGACGCAGCGTCGCGGCTACTCCACCGACGATCGCGAGAACGAGCCGTTCGGTGCCTGCGTGGGCGCCGCGATTGTTGCAGCCGACGGCCAGCCGGTCGGCGCGATCAGCATCGCCGGTCCCCACTTCCGCATCCACGATCGGCTCGAGCACTTCGGCGACCGAGTGCGGGCCGTCGCCGCCGCGATCGCCCGCGAGCTCGGAACTGACGCGCGCGAGCCGGTCGACGCGGGCGGCCGCGAGAACCGCGAGGCGACCTGATGTCGCCGCGCAACGAGTCGTCGAAGCTGGCCGGCGTGTTCGCGCCGATCAGCACCCCCTTCGCGCAGAACGAGGATGTCGACGTCGACGCGCTACGGTTCAACCTCGGGCGCTACGCGTCGAGTGGGCTCCTTGGCTATCTCGCCCTGGGGTCGAACGGCGAGAACCGCAGCCTGGCGGAAGCCGAGAAGCTGCTTGTTCTCGGCGAGGTGGTGCGCCACAAAGGGCCTGGGCAGGTCGTCCTCGCCGGTGCCGCGTATGACGGCCAGCGCGAGGCGGAGCGGTTCCTCGCGGCCGCCGCGGACCTTGGGGCAGACTTCGGGCTCGTCCTGTCACCGGGTTACTTCCGGGCCCAGATGACCGACGAGGTCCTGTATCGCTACTTCTCCTCGCTGGCCGACCGCGCGCCGATCCCGCTCCTCCTCTACAACGCCCCGGGGTTCTGCGGCGTCACCCTCAGCCCCGAGCTTGTCGGACGCCTGGCCGCCCATCCGAACATCGTGGGAATGAAGGACAGCGCGGCGAGCGGGATCGAGAACTTCCTCCCCCTGGAAGGCCCGTCCTTCCACGTGCTGGCTGGTTCGGCCAACTTCCTGTTCCGGGCGATGCTGGGCGGCTCGCCGGGCGGCACGGTGTCGCTCGCCAACTCGTTCCCCGAACTTGCCCTCCGGCTGTTCGACTGCGGACGTACGCGCGACGAAGCGAACGGATTCCAATTGCAGGATCGGATCAGCCGCATCAACGCGGCGATCTCGGGATCCCATGGCGTGGCTGGGGTCAAGGCGGCGATGACGCTCGCGGGGTTCCGGGGAGGCATCCCGCGGCGCCCGCTCCTCCCCCTGGAACCGGCCAAGGTTGAGGCGCTCAAGGCGCTGCTCGCGGCAGAGGAACTCCTCCCGTGAGCCGCGACATCCTGGCCATCGACGTCGGGACGAGCGCGCTCAAGATCGGTGTCTTCGGCCCCGACCTCGACAAGCGCTGCGAGGCCAGGCGCACCTATGCGCCCCACATCTACGACCGGGGCAAGGCGGACATCGAGCCCGCGGCATGGTGGGAGGCACTCCGCGAATGCTGCGCCGAGTGCGGCGCCAGCCTCGCCGGAGTCGGTGTCGTCTCCTTGTCCGTGACCACGCCGGGATTGACGCCGATGGCCGCCGACGGTACGTCGCTCGCGCCGGCCGTCCTGTTTCTCGACGGACGCTCGCATGCGCAATCGGCCGCGATTCGCGACCTCGTTGGAGAGAGGAGGTTCCTCGCCGAGACGTGCAATCTTCCCGTGTCGGGTGGCTCGTCACTGTCGTCCATCCTCTGGTTCCGAGACGAGCGACCGGAGATCTGGGCGGCGGCCGCGAAGTTCGGCCACTGCAATACGTATCTCGTCAAGCGGATGACGGGCCGGTGGGCGATCGATCCATCGACGGTCTCGATCACGGGCCTCTACAACACGGCCCGCAACGATCTCACCTGGAACCGCGCGATCCTGCGGCTCGCGGGCATCCCCGAGGACAAGCTGCCACCCCTCAGGCACTCCCACGAGCGGGTCGGTCGTCTGCTGCCCGCGATCGCCGATGAGCTCGGTCTCCCCCGCGGTTGCTCGGTTCTCTGCGGGGGTAACGACGCGGTGCTCGCCGCACTGTCGGGAGGTCTGACGGAGCCCGGCGACATCAACATCATCAGTGGGACGTGCGATATCGCCAACGTCTGCACGGATCGTCCGATCGCCTCACCCGACTTCAACGTCCGCTGCCACGTGGTCCCCGGCCGGTGGCTCACCTTCTTCGTCCTCAACGCCGGCGGGGAGGCGTTCGACTGGTTCCGCCGAACCGCCTGCAGCGAGCTGGGCGAACACGAGTTCTACGCCGACTACGTTCCGAGCGTGCTCAATGCGTTCTTCCGAGATCCGAACCCGGACGCCCGCGAAGCCGAGCTCCCCGCGTACGTGCCGTATCTCGGTGGCAGTCGGTACTCCCTCGAGCCTCTCACGGCCGCCCTCAGCGGCCTGACGCTCGAGACCACGCGCGAGGACCTGCTGCTCGGCGTCATCCGAGGCAACGCGATGTACCTCGGCGAGCATCTTCGCGATGTCGCCGAGCTCGTGCGCCTCGGCCACCGGGTGGGGATATCCGGAGGCGCGGCGAGGATCAGCGGAATGCTCGACGCGAGGCGCCGTTGGACCGGCGAGTACGAGTACCTGTTCCAGGACCAGTCCTCGCTGCTCGGCGCGGCGATCCTCGCCCAGTTCAGTCAGTCGAGACGGCTGCCCGGTTCCGGGCAGGTCTCAACGGGAGTCACCCAGGAGGCAATCTCATGAGCGCTATCGGCACGGGCTCCACGACGACTGCAGATCCCAAGAAGGCCGCGGCCGAGTTGGTCGAGCGGGCGAAGGCCGGCCTCGACGGCAAGCCGAGGCTGGCCATCCTGTTCGCCACGACCCAGTACGACACGGAGAGCCTCGTCGCGGGCGTCTGCGGGCTGCTTGGTGACGTTCCTCTGTGGGGTGGATCGTCGTCCACCGGCGTATTCCAGGACGC
>JARLHH010000088.1 GCA_031292335.1 Candidatus Limnocylindrales bacterium
AGCGACGGGAGCACGTTCGTGCCCTTCACCTCGGTGGCGACGGCCGCCTTCTCGGCCGGATCGATCGCGTCCACCTCGGGCGACCTGGCCCGCTGGGCGAAGGCGCTCTACGGCGGAAACGTCCTCACCCCGGCCTCGATGGCCGAGATGCTGACGTTCGACCCGAAGATCGAGGCCTACGCCGCGCTGGCCTATGGGCTCGGCGTGTCGCGCGTCAAGATCGACGGCCGTTTCGTGGCCTACGGGCACACCGGGGCGCTCGACGGGACGCGCGCCTCCATCCGCTGGCTGCCCAAGCAGGACGTCAGCGTGGCCGTCGTCTTCAACCGCGATCTCTTCACGGGTGACGACGTGGTCCGGTACCTGGTCGCCGCGCTCTACCCGCGCGCGACGCCGGGAGCGTCGGCGGCCGCGTCGCCGGGCGCGTCGCCAGCGCCGACCTCGGCGCCCTGACCCCTTCCCTCGGCCCCGGCGCCTTGCTACAGTGCGCGTCGCACGCGTCAACGCAAGCAGGAGGGGGATCGTGACCGAGCCGCAGTCTCCAGTGACCGGGGGAGCCGACCAGGCACCGCCGCCACCGCCACCGACCACGATGCCCACCGCACCGGCCCCGGCCGGGCCCGCCTTGGGCCAGCCTGCACCCGCGCAACCCGGCTGGGGCCAGCCGGCACCCACCCAGGGCTGGGTGCAGCCGGCCCAGGTCCAGGCTCCGGGCCACGCGATGCTCCGCGTCATCGTCTCCGCGCTGTTCATGCTGGCGGCAGGGGTCCTCACGCTCCTGCCGGCGGTGGGGTTCGTCGTCGGGGGCAGCAAGGTCAGCGACTACCTGAACAACGACCAGTTCTCCGGCCTGGGGGACGCGGTCGGGGGTGCCCTGATCGCGGTCGGCGCCGTCATGCTCGTGTGGGCCTTGCTCGAGATCCTGTCCGCGCTCGGGATGTTCGTGCGGCGGAGCTGGGGACGTGCCCTGGGGACGGTGGTCGGCCTGTTCGGCGGCCTGTTCATGACCCTGATCCTGTTCGGGTCGCTGGGCGCCCTGCGGGCTGCCGACACGGTGAGCTCCACGGGGGCGGGCGGGGCGGTCTTCGTCGCGATCGTCGCCCTCGTGTTCCTGGGCTACTGGTTCACGCTCTTCGCGTGCATCACCGGGGGCACGCACTTCCGGCGCACCTAGCGGCGCGGCGACCGGGCCCGCCCGGGCGCTCGGCGCCGGCGGCGCCGCTCAGCCGGGGCGCTTCCCCGGCCACTCCACGCCCGCCCAGGGGTCGTAGTCCGGGTCGAGCGCCTCCTGCGGGGGCCGCAGGCCGGGCGGAACGTGCTCGAGGTTGAGGCGGATCCGCGTCCAGGTCGTGGATCGGCCGCGCATCGCGTCCACCAGCACGTCGGCCGGGGCGAGGTGCGACCAGGCGTCCGGGTGGCGCTCCTTCCAGCGGGCGAGCCCGGCCATCGCCTCCGCCTGGGTTGCCGCCCGCCCGATCTCGATGAGCGGCCTGGATGGCATCCGTCGCTTCGATGGCGCGACGCGGGGCGGCTCGTCGAGCGTCTTCGCGTAGTTCGGCGGCCAGGGCGCGTCGCCCAGGCCTTGCGCTTCGTGGCGAGCGGACAGCTCGAGCAGGGCGTCGAGGCTGCCGGCGTGCTGGTCGATGGCGGCGTGCGGGTCGCCGAGCCGGGCGAACCGCCCCGGGACCGTCCGGATCGTGAACGCTGCAGCGTCGACCTCCGGCACCTCGTCCCAGGTCAGCGGCGTCGACACCCGGGCGTCGGGGCGCGGACGGACCGAGTACGCGCTCGCGACCGTGCGGTCCTTCGCGTTCTGGTTGTAGTCGATGAAGACGCCATGGCGCTCTTCCTTCCACCAGCGGCTGGTCGCCAGGTCGGGCACGCGCTGCTCGACGTCGCGGGCGAGCGCGAGGGCGGCCCGCCGAACCTCGGGGAAGGTCCAGCGGCGTTCGATCCGGACGTTGACGTGGATCCCGCGATTCCCCGAGGTCTTCGGCCAGCCCACGAGGCCGACGTCGGCAAGGGAATCCCGCACGACGATCGCAACCCGGCGGATGTCGTCCCAGGGGACGCCCGGGACCGGGTCGAGGTCGACGCGGAGCTCGTCGGGATGATCGAGGTCGTCCGCCCGCACGGGGTGCGGATTGAGGTCCAGGCAGCCCAGGTTGACGACCCAGGCCAGCTGGGCGGCATCGTCGATCACCACCTCGTCAGCGGTCCGTCCGCTCGGGAAGCTGAGCGTGACGGTCGGGATCCACGCCGGCCGGGACGCCGGGGCGCGCTTCTGGAAGAAGAACGGGCCGGCGGCGCCGTTCGGGTAGCGCTTGAGCGCCATCGGCCGGCCGCCGACCCCGCGAAGCGCGCCGTCCGCCACCGCGAGGTAGTAGCGGACGAGGTCGAGCTTCGTGACCGGGGCGTCGTCGAGCCTGGCCGCCTCGCCGGCCTCTTCGACGCTGCCCGCGCCGTCGTCGCCCGCCTCCGCGGCGCTCGCGCCCGGGAAGAAGACCTTGTCCGGGTTCGTCACCGTCACGTCGCGCCCGGCGACGTGGATGACCTCACTGCGGGGAGCCATGCGCCCGAGGATACGGGGTGCTGTCGAGACCGGGAGAATCCACGAGCGGCGCGTGCGGCGTCCGCCCGGCGCGCTCCGCGACTCGCTCGATGCGGCCAGCCGGGCATTCGGGGAAGATGGCGTTCACGCTTCGAGGAAGATGGCGCCCCCGGTGTCGATCCCGGCCGGCGCCGTTCGTCGTGTCAGCAGGAAGACCGCGCGATCGGCGCGGGTGGCAGGATCCGCACGTGTCGTCTCCTGCCCCGGTCGAGAAGGAGATCCCGATGCGCTACATGCTTCTCATCTACGGGCCCGAGATGGCGCCGTCCGACGCCGCCCCCATGCCGGACATGGAACCGTGGAACGCGTACACGCAGTGGATGATCGACACCGGCATCTACCGGGCCGGCGACCCGCTGGCACCCTCGACGGACGCGACCACGGTTCGTGTCCAGGATGGCCGGCGCCTGACCACGGATGGGCCGTTCGCGGAGACCAAGGAGGTCCTGGGCGGGTACTACATCGTGGACTGCCCTGACCTCGACGCCGCGCTCGAGGCGGCCGCCCGGTGCCCCGGCGCGGCGTACGGCTCGATCGAGGTCCGCCCGCTCCTCGACATGGACATGCCGGACGTCGGTTCCGGCAGGGTCGCCGGCTGAACCCCGACGCCGTTCGCGAGCAGGTCGAGCGGGCGTTCCGCGAGGAATCCGGGCGGGTCCTGGCTTCGCTGATCCGCGTCCTGGGTGACTTCGACCTCGCCGAGGAGGCGCTCTCCGATGCCTTCGTCGCGGCGCTCGAGACGTGGCCGCGGGACGGGGTTCCGCGCAATCCTGGGGCCTGGATCACGACCGCGGCCCGCAACCGCGCGCTCGACCGGATTCGCCGCGCGCGGCGCCAGGAGCTGAAGCTCGCCGAGCTCGAACGCGCGCTCGTCCATGGCGGTGGAGGGGAAGACCAGGTGCGACTTGGCAGCGAAAGCCGGCTCGCCGATGACCGGCTCCGCCTCGTCTTCACGTGCTGCCACCCGGCGCTCGCGATGGATGCCCGGGTCGCGCTCACGCTGCGGACGCTCGGCGGCCTGACGACTCCGGAGATCGCGCGGGCGTTCCTCGTCCCGGAGGCCACGCTCGCGCAGCGGTTGGTCCGCGCGAAGAAGAAGATCCGCGAGGCCGGGATTCCCTACCGCGTTCCCCCCGACGCACTGCTGCCCGAGCGACTCGACGGCGTGCTGGCGGTCCTGTACCTGGTCTTCAACGAGGGCTACAGCGCGACCGGCGGAGACGTGCTCGTGCGGCGCGAGCTGTGCGTGGAGGCGATCCGGCTGGCGCGCCTGGTCGCGGAGCTCATGCCGGAGCAGCCCGAATGCAGCGGCCTCCTTGCGCTCCTGCTCCTCCAGGACTCGCGGCGCGATGCCCGCGTCGGCCCGGACGGGTCGCTGGTCCTGCTCGAGGCCCAGGACAGGAACCGCTGGGATCGCGCCGAGGTGGCCGAGGGGCTGGCGCTCGTCGACGCGGCCCTCTCGGCAGCCGTCAGGCGCGGAACCCGGTCGGGTCCCTACGTGCTCCAGGCCGCGATCGCCGCCGGGCACGCGCGGGCCCCGCGAACCGAGGACACCGACTGGCCGGCGATCGCCCGCCTCTACGACGCGCTGGTCGTGGAGGTGCCGACCCCGGTTGTCGAGCTCAACCGCGCGGTCGCCGTCGCGATGGCGGACGGACCAGGGGCCGGCCTCGCGCTCGTCGAGGTCCTGGGTGCGGAAGGGGCCCTGGACGGCTATCACCTTTTCCATGCCACCCGCGCCGATCTGCTGCGCCGGCTGGGTCGGCGCGCGGACGCGGCCCGCGCCTACGAGCGCGCGCTCAGCCTGGCGACGAACCGGGCGGAACGCGCCTTCCTGGCCCGGCGCCTGGCCGAAACGCGCGCCGACGGCTGAGGCGGCGCGGCGATCCGCGAAGGCCCGCACGTCGACGCGGCAGTGTCGGGCTCGCTCGGGCAGGCGTACGCCCCTGGCCGCGGTGGCCCGCGATCACGCCCTGCGCGTCAGCAGGAGAACGAGCCGCTCACGATCGTGCCGTCCGCGAGGTGGCCCGCGAACGTGCCGCTCGACACGTCGTCGGCCACGGTCACCGTGGCGCTGTCATGGTCGAGGACGAAGACCGTGCCTGCGTGCCGGTACGTGACGACGACGGCATCGCCCTTCAGGGTTCCGCCACCAGTCGCGGTCTGCACGTCCGTCGGGCTGTAAGGGCTTCTCCCGGCGATCAGCCCGAAGTACTCCGCGCCATCCGGCTGGCCGATGTTGACCGCCAGCCAGGCATCGCCGATGCCGTGCTCGCAGGAACCCCCCGTGTACTCGAGGGCTCCTTTCGGGAGCGTCACGGTCGCCGCCGCGGAGCCACCCGTGAACCCGGGATCCGACGCCGATGGGGACGGGGAGGCCGCTGGGGACGCCCCGCTGCCGGCCGTCGCCGCACCGGGCGAGGCAGTCGCCGCACCGGGCGAGGCAGTCGCCGCACTGGGCGAGGCAGCTGCCGCCGGGGGCGTCGGCCCTCCCGGCGAGGCGACCGAAGCCGGTCCCGCCGTCCCGGGCGGGCTGGCACAGGCGGCGACCAGGAGGCCGACGAGCAGGCCGATCAGCGCGATTGAACGCGCCGGCTGGCCGGGCCGGGCCATGCCTCGCCTGCCCGCCGCGAAACGCGCGCCTGACGGGCCGGGTGCGTTCAGAGCGCCCCGCCGGCGGCCCGCGGCGCATCGGTCTCCGGGGCCGTGGCACCGCCCGTGGTCCGCGCCAGGTAGGCCTCCACGAGCAGGATGTTCGACGCGGAAGCTCGCTCGACGGTCCGCAGGAGGGCCGCCATGCTGGACATCTCCTCCAGCTGCTCCTTGAGGAACCACTGCATGTACTGCTCGGCCACGAGATCGCCTTCCTCGCGCGCGAAGCTGGCGAGCGCGCTGATCTGGTCGGTGACGCGGCGCTCCTGGGCCAGCGCCAGGGCGACCGGCTCGGCCGGGTCGGCGAACGCGGTCCGCGGCGCGGCGACGCCCGGGATGGCGACTACCTGACCGGCGTCCAGGAGGTACTGGACGAGCATCATGGCGTGGTTGCGCTCCTCGACGGCCTGCCGGTAGAAGAAGCCGGCCAGCTCGGGGAGCGTCTCGCCGTCGTACCAGACGGCGATCGCCACGTATTGCTGCGAGGCCGCGAACTCGTTCGCGATCTGGTCCGTGAGCGCGTCGATGAAACGGGACATGGGCGAGCCTCCGGCGGCGTCCGAGTCGGGATCGAATCGGTGGCGTGTCTGCCTGGGCAGTGTACGCCGAGGTCCGGTCGGTCACCCCCGGAGCACGGACAGCGGGCCAGCCGGTCGACCGGACCACGTACACTCGGTCCGTGATCGCAGGTTCCGAGCGCGCGGCGGACCAGACGCCCTTGGCCTGGCGCGCCGCGGCCCTCGTGCTCCTCGCGGCGGGGGCGGGGCTGGGGTCGCGGATCGCACGCCTGCCCGCACGCCGGGTCGCGGTCGGATCCGGCCTGGTGGGGCTGGCGACGATCTCCATGGCCCGAGAGGGCACGCGACGCGCCCTGGAGGCTCCGCGCCCCACCCCGATAGGGCCCGGATCACCGCACCCCCTGCCCCGGATCAGCGTGGTGATCGCGGCCCGTGACGAGATCCTGGCCCTGCCCGCACTGATCCGCGATCTCGGTCGCCAGGACCACCGGGCCGCCGACGGAAGCCCGGCCTTCGACGTCGTGGTCGTCGATGACCGATCGACCGACGGGAGCGGAGCCGCGGCGCGCGCGGCGGCCGAGGAGGCCGGGCTCGGAGCGGTCACGGTGATCGTTCGACGGCAGGCCGGCTCCATGCCGGACGGCAAGGGAGCCGCCCTCGCCGCGGTCCCGGACGAGATCCTGCAGGGCGACGCGGTGCTCGTCTTCGACGCCGACGCCCGGATCGGGGCCGACCTGGTCCGGCGTGTCGCGGAACGTGTCGGGGACGGGCATGCTGCCTTCACGGCCCGCCGGCGCGTCGCAGGCAGCGACCTGTGCGCCATGGTGCAGGACGACGAGCAGACCGTTGACACGCTGGTTCAGCGCGCCCGCGGTGGCCTGGGCGGCTGCCCGGAGTTTCGGGGCAACGGCATGGTCGTGACGACGGCGCACCTGCGCGCCATCGGCGGATGGCGGGCCGGCACGCTGACGGAGGACCTCGACCTTTCCACGCGGCTGGCCGTCCGGGGGACGCACGTGGTGCTGGCCGACGACCTGGAGGTCTGGGAGGCGGCGACCGCGTCGCTGCCCGCCTTCGTCCGCCAGCGAGTGCGCTGGGCCGAGGGCTCGGTGCGCCGCTTCCTTGATCTCCTGCCCGCGGCCATCGCGAGCCCGGACCTGAGCCTGCCGGGCAAGGTCGATCTCGCCTCGTCCGCGGCGCAGCTGCTGTTGCCCAGCGTGGTCCTGGGCGCCGTCCTCGACGGGGCGCGCCGCCGGAGCCCGCGGGCTGCCCTGGCATTTGTCTGCGGATGCGCGGCCACGACGTGGGCGCTCGCGTGGATCGCGCTGCGAGACGCGACCCTCGGTCGCCCGCATGCCCGGAACACCGCCGTCCACGCCGCCATGACGGCCGTCTATCTCCTGCATTGGGTTGCGGTTACTCCCGCGGCGCTGCTCCGCGTCGCGCTTCGGCCTGGGGCGGTCACCTTTGCGCGGACCAGGGATCGTCGCCTTCCCCCGCCGACATGAAGGCATCTCAACGCTGACGTCACTGAAGCGTTGTTGAATGCCGTCCACGGTCGTGGTGACATTGCACCGTCACCCACCGGCCCAGAGGATGGCTCGCCCAGGATGTTCGCGACACCTGTTCCCGCCCGATCGAATGAGCGGCTGGCACGCCTGAGCAGTGCGGGCCCGTCACTCGCCCTGGCGCTCGCCGCGACGGCCGCCCTGCTGGCGGCGGCGCATTTTGTCCCAGCCGGCAGCCGCGCGGAGCGGATCTTCGACGCCGTGCTGCCGCTCAGCCCGGTCGAGCCCCCGGCGTTCGGGGCGGTGCTCAGCGCGATCACCCTCGTCGCCCTGGCCATCGGCCTTCGGCGCGGCAAGCGGCTCTCCTGGGAGCTGGCGGTCATGGTGTTCGGCGCGGCCGGGTTCGCGCAGGGCGTCCTGCTCCATCACCCGGTCGCGGCGTCGATCGCCGCGGGCTGCGTTGCGGTGCTGGTCGCCGGCCGTGGGCGCTACTCCATCCGCCTCGGCCGCCCCGGACGGCGGATCCTCGCCCTGGCGGTTCTCGCCGGGCTCGCCTCCATTGGCGACGTGGCACTGGCGCT
>JARLHH010000089.1 GCA_031292335.1 Candidatus Limnocylindrales bacterium
CGCCTGTGGCAGCGCGGCCACGGCACAGCCTGCCGCGAGCGCCGCGGCGTCGGTCCCTGCCGCCTCGTCAGCGGCGCCTGCAGGCGGTAATCCAGCCGTCATGACCGCAACGGTGGGAACGCAGGGCATGCTCCTCGTGGCCGGCGCGAATGGGATGACGGTCTACACGTTCAACAAGGACGTCGCGAACAGCGGCACGAGCGACTGCACGGGGGCGTGCATCACGCGCTGGCCGGCGCTCACGATCCCGGCCGGCTCGACCCCGGCGGGTGGGAGCGGCGTCACCGGCACGCTCGGGACGATCACCCGGGCCGACGATGGCTCCACCCAGGTGACGTACAACGGGCTGCCGCTCTACTTCTTCTCCGGCGACGCAGCCCCTGGCGATGCGAACGGCATCTATGCGGGCTGGTCCGCGGTCAAGCCATGACGAGCTACGAGGTGAACGAGATGATCCGGGCCGCGCTCCGCCGCTTCTGGTGGCTGTCGATGCTCGCCCTGCCCTTGGTCCTCGCCGCCTGCAACAAGGGCAGTGCGCCCGGCTACTGACCGTCCCATCAGAAGCGTCGTTGGCCCCGGCGCGTTTCTCGTAGGCCATGCACGCTGACCTCGACGCCGGCCTCCGTCCGCGATCTCGGTGAAGCCGTCACGTTCCATCTCGAAGGAGGGTGCTCAACGCCATGATCAAGGAACGCTCCGTCCGGTCGGTCCCGGGGATCCCGGCATTCTTGTTCCTCCTCGGCCTCGTGGCCATCCTCGTCGGCGCGCTCGTCTGGTACGTGTCGAACGTCATGAGCGGAGGAGACGTCGGCGGCCTCAAGATGCTCGGCCTGGTCCTGATTAGCGCGGTGCTCGTCGCGGTCCTGATCGCCATGAACGGGCTCACCATCGTCCACCCGAACGAGGCGCGCGCGCTGATCCTCTTCGGCAACTACTACGGGACGCTCCGCGCGCAGGGACCGTGGTGGGTCAACCCGTTCACGGAGCGGCGCAAGATCTCGGTCAAGATCCGCAACTTCGAGTGCTCCCAGCTCAAGGTCAACGACCACGACGGCAACCCGATCGC
>JARLHH010000090.1 GCA_031292335.1 Candidatus Limnocylindrales bacterium
CGGGGCTTGGAAGTGGACGTGCTGGTACGGGTGCCGGCCCGGCAGGCCGCGGTTCGCCCGGCCGGCCGTCCGGAAGAGCGGACGGCCGGGCAGCGGCCGGAGGCCGAAGGCGGCGAGCCGGCGCTCGCCGCGTCGACGGGCCCGGCGACGGACGAGGCGATGGCTCACGGGGCCACGGCGGACGAGGCCATGGCGGATGGATTGATCGCGGCGGCCACCGGGCGGCTCCGGGCGCGCGACGACACCGCCGCCGCCGTCCTGCTCGTGCTCGCGCTCCGAGCAACGCCCGCCCGTGCCGGTGAGATCCTCCAGCGCGCCGACGCTGCGCTCGCCGAGCGCCCCGGGTCGGCGCTCCTGCTCGCGCGCGCGGAGGCACTCCAGGCGCTCGGCCGCGCCGAGGCCGCCGCGATCGCCTACGCTGTTGCCGGTGCACACGCCCGGCGGGGCGAGGCGGCGCCGTCTCCCTCACCCGGTCCGGGTGCAACCGATCTCATCGATGGGCTGCCGGCCGCCCCGGACGCGGCCCCTTTTCCCGATCCTGACTGGAGCTCACCATGACCGAACGCAGCCTCGTTCTCATCAAGCCGGATGGCGTCCAGCGCCTCCTGGTCGGCCGGGTGATCTCCCGTTTCGAGGAGCGCGGGCTGAAGCTCGTCGGCCTGAAGCTCCTGCAGGTCAGCCGCGAGCTCGCCGAGCGCCACTACGCCGTCCACGCCGACAAGCCCTTCTTCCCGGGGCTCGTCGCATTCATGACCTCGAGCCCGCTGGTTGCCATGGCCATCGAAGGCCCGAACGCCATCGGCGTCGTCCGCACGATGGTCGGGGCAACCCGGCCGTGGGAGGCTGCCCCGGGCACGATCCGCGGCGACCTCGCGCTTGAAGTCGCGCAAAACCTGATCCACGCCTCGGACGGGGCCGAGACCGCGGAAGCCGAGCTGGCGCTCTGGTTCCCCGAGGGGACCCTCGCGTACACGCGCGAGATCGATCGCTGGGCGCTCGCTCCCGGAGGCTGATCAGCCGCCCGCGACCGAGGGGAGCGCAGCCAGCCCGGGCAGGCGGGCAGCCGCCTCGACGCCGAACGCACCGGCGGCGACCAGGCAGGCCAGCCCCGCCAGCATGAGCACCGCGAAGGCGCGGAGCGGAACGCGGTTGATCTCCAGGGCCGGCCGGGCATTTCGCCCGGCAGCCTCGAGCCATAGCCGTACCTTGCCGACAGACTCTCGTGCGATCACGACCCTGTCGGTCGGCACCGTCCCATCCGGGCCGACGGATCCGGTCCCGAGCGACGACGGCGCCGGCAGGCGGGGCAGCTCGCCGGGCGCGCCGGCAACGGCGGCGGAGGAACGACCGGCACCCACCCAGAGCATCCGGCAGATTGCCACCCCGGTGCCGAGCGAGCCGGCGTAGCCGAGGAGGAGCGCGGGCCCGGCCGTGGCGGACTGGAGCATTGCAAGCCGCGTGTCCCAGGCGAGCAGGCCCGGCCAGCCGACGACCGCCACGAGGATCCCGGCCAGGGCGACGCCGAGGGCCGGCGCACGGCGGAGCCAGCCGCCCGTGTCGCAGAGGCGCCCCGTCTCGAACGCGGCCCGGAAGGCGATCGTCCAGCCGATGAGGGCGGTCCTGGTGGCCGCGAAGACGAGGAGCCAGCCGCGCGCTGCATCGCGGGCGGCTGGATCGAGCGCTGCCAGGGCGAGCAGGGCGAGGCCCGCATCCGCCACGATCGTGTAGGCGACCACGTGCTCCACCTCGTCCTGGAGGAGCGCGGCGAGCGTTCCGAACAGGAGCGTCAGGAGCGCGAGCGCGACGATCAGGCCGCGCTCCGGGCCGAGGCCGGGCGCGTACGGCGCCAGCGCCGCGGGCGCCCAGCCCACGATGATCAGTCCCCAGGCGGCCGGAAGCCACGCGCCGAGGATCGGAAGCGCCGCGGACGGTGTCACGTCGGACAGGCGCGAGACACGGGCGTGGAGCGGGATCGCCCCGAAGCGATGCGCCATCACGAGCGCCATGCCCACGAGCACGAGGGCGGCCGCCGCCGGCTGGGCGACGCGGCCGCTGCCGCTCGTCGCGGGCACGATCGCGGCGGCGATGACGCCGATGACCGTGCTGGTCGTGGCGCCGCGCAGCTCGCGCATGAGCGCCCGGATCCGCGAGGGTGCAGCGGGGCTGGCGAGCGCCAGGGTGGCGGCGGCACCCGTGGCGGCGCCGGCTGCCAGCAGCGCTGCCGGTGTGCCCGCGAGGCCGAGCGCCAGGCCGATCCCCGCCGCTCCCCCGAGCAGCACCCCCGGCGCGGACGGCTGCCACGTCGCGAGCCGCGCGACGATCAGCACGAGAAGCCCGCCGCCAAGGCACAGGCTCAGCACCAGGCGCAGGTAGGCGTCGCCGCCGAGCGCCCCGCCTCCGAGCAGGAGCGGGTGGTCGGCCCGGATGACCGTGGCGGAGGCGAGGGCCGCGATCACCGCGGCGAACCCCACCAGGGTTCCCACGTGACGTCTGCCGCGGACCAGCGTCGCGACCACGGCCCCGGCGAGCGCGATCGCCGCGAACGCCAGGACGCTCATCGGGGCGCGGTGCCCGAACGGCTGGCGGCTGCCCGGGCGGCGAGCGGATCGTCCTGGATGGCCGTTGCGCCGGTCGCCGACACGGCACCCCGGACCAGGGCGCCGGCAGCCGCGGCGAGCACCACGAGGGCGACCCCGGCGGCGATCCCCACCAACGGATCGGGCGTGCCCGTCAGGGCCTCCATGAGCAGCAAGGCGCCGTCGAGCAGCACGATCAGCGCAGTGCCCAGCCGGAACACGTCTCGGGTGACCGCGATCGGCCCCACCGCGACCGCGACGGCGGCGAGGCCCGCCGCGAGCGCGGCATCGGGGCCGCCGCGGGGCACCGACACCGCGCTCGCGCCGAGTCCGACAACGAAACCCGCGGCTGCCGAGGCGATCGTCGCGAGCGCGCCAAGGGGTGGCTCGAGGGGCTCGGCCAGGCGACGCGCCGCGCTGAACAGGAAGAACGCGGCCAGGATGCCGGCCGCCGCGCCGAAGGCGAGGGACAGCGGCTGGGGCAACGGGTCCGCCACGAACGGCGTGGTGACCAGCATTCCGGCGAGGCCCAGCGAGGCGATCCTGGGGTCGCGCGCCCCCGTCGCGACCGCCGCCCCGAAGGCGGCGAGGACGCCGGCGGCGACCAGGAGCGGCGTCACGGAACGGCGGGGCTCGGACTCGCGTGGCCGTTGCCGACGGGGGCAGGGTAGGTGGGCGTCTGGAGGATCCCGAACGTCGAGAGCGGCCAGTAGCGCAGCCAGGCACGCCCGATCACGTTGCTGATCGCGATCGTGCCGAAGGATCGGGAATCGGCCGACGCCTCGCGATGATCGCCCATCACGAACAGCTGACCGCTCGGGACGATCCACTTCGCCGGCTCCTGGGACGCGGTCGTCGGCTGCAGGTCGTACGTGTACGGCTCGTCGAGCTTCGTCCCGTTGACCCAGACGGCGCCGTCATGGACCTCGATCGTGTCGCCCGGCAGTCCGATCACCCGCTTGATGAACGGCGTGTTCTCGGGCCCCTCCGACCAGCCGGCGGGAGGCTGGAAGACCACGATGTCACCCCGACTGTAGGGGGCGAAGCGCGGTGTCAGCTTGTCGACCAGCACGTACTGGTCCGGCTGCAGGGTGTTCTCCATCGACATCTGCTCGACCCGGTAGGGCTGGGCAACGAAGGTCTGGATCACGAAGAAGATGATGAGCGTGAGGACGAGCGTCTCGACGATCTCGAAGAGGCACCCAAGGGGGCGTCTGGTCACAAGTCCGGCAGTATAGGGGCTGGCGTGGGGCGGCGCCCCGGAGGGGCCGGACCGACGCCGAGGAGGATCGATGCAGAAGCCCGTCACCAACCCACCGGTGGACCGGTCGGCGCTGCTCCGCGCGAACGCGGCGTCGTACACGGCCGTGGCGCTGGCGAACATCGGCCGGGAGTTTCCGGCCGATGTGTGGCACATCGTTCGCGGCCCGGATGACCTGCCCGCCCGGCCCCGTGATCGGACCCCGGTCTTCTACGGCAGCTACGACTGGCACTCCAGCGTGGAGATGCACTGGCTGCTCGTGCGGCTCCTGCGCGCCGTTCCCGAGGCGATCCCCGCCGGCGAGATCCGCGTCGAGCTGGAGTCACGCTTCAGCGCCGCGGCGCTCGCCGCCGAAGCCCGCTTCATCGCGAACCCGGACAACCGGAACCGCGAGCGCCCCTACGGCTGGGGGTGGGGCCTCGCCCTGGTCCACGAGCTGGCCGCCTGGGACGACCCGGACGCGCGCCGCTGGTCGGCCCGCTTCGACCCGTTCCGGCAGGCGCTGGAGGGCAACTTCCTCGGCTGGCTGCCGCTCGCAACGTACCCGGTTCGCCACGGTGTCCACGCCAACAGCGCGTTCGCGATCTCGCGGGCGCTTCCCTGTGCGCGCGACCGGGCGGCGGCGGGCGAACCCGGCCTGCTCGATGCCCTGGTCGGCGCCTGCGACCGCTGGTACGCGGCCGACGCCGATTGCCCGGGCGCCTGGGAGCCGTCCGGGTTCGACTTCCTCTCGCCCGCCCTGACCGAGGCGGAGCTGATGGCCCAGCTCCTTCCCGGCCCGGCCTTCGGAGCCTGGCTGGACCGTTTCCTGCCCGGCCTTGCCGCTGGGGAGCCGCGTGCGCTCTTCACGCCCGCGGTGGTCTCGGATGCGAGCGACGGCCACATCGCGCACCTGCACGGGCTCAATGCCAGCCGCGCCTGGTGCTGGCGGCGACTCGCCGAGGCGCTCCCGCCCGGCGACCCCCGTTCCGCCGTGGCCCGGGACGCGATGGCCCGCCACGCTGCGGCCGCCCTTCCCCACGCGGTGGGCGACGACTACATGGTCGACCACTGGCTGGCGGCCTACGCGGTGCTGCTCCTGGCCTGAGACCGCGTGCGATTTGCACCGCGTCGGGTCTCCCGTACATTCGGGATGAGGCCGTCCGGACTGCATATTCCGGGCCGCTATGCAGTTTGACCCTCGCGCTGACCGGAGGCTATCCTTCGCTCGGCCTGCCCGCACCCTCCCTCCGCAACGGCGCCGGGAGCCTGCCCAGGCGATCCAGGTGTTCCTCGTCCCCGGCGCGACGGACGCGTTCGAGCGGACGCCCGCGCCCTGACAGGGAGGTCTCGCACCAGCCGTGGATTCAAGCTCGCTCCAGCTCATCATCCTGCCCGCCGGCCTGATCGCCATCGCCTTTGCGCTCTTCCTTGCCCGGGACGTGCTGCGGCGCGACACCGGCACGAAGGCGATGGAGGACGTGGCGGCGACGATCTTCGAGGGGGCCGTCGCCTTCATCCGGCGCCAGTACTCGACCATCGCGATCTTTGCCTTGATCGTGGCGGTCGGGCTCGCCGTCCTCATCTCGGTGGCCGAGACGGCGAACGTGGCCGACACCAGCACCTACGGCGCCGCGCTCGGGATCCGGACGGGGATCGCGTTCCTCGTCGGCGCCGCCTGCTCGATGGCCTCCGGCATCATCGGCATGTTCATCAGCGTGAAGGCGAACGTCCGGACCGCTGCCGCGGCCCGGCGCAGCCTGGTCGAGGCAGTCCAGGTGGCGATGCGCGGCGGCGCCGTCTCCGGCTTCCTGGTCGTGTCGCTCTCTCTTCTCGGCGTCTACCTCATGTTCGCCGCCTTCGGCGGTCTCGACGGCAGCACCGTCCAGGACGCGCCGTTCCTGATCGTCGGCTACGGGTTCGGCGCCAGCTTCGTCGCACTCTTCGCCCAGCTCGGCGGCGGGATCTACACGAAGGCCGCCGACGTCGGCTCCGATCTCGTGGGCAAGGTGGAGAAGGGGATCCCGGAAGACGATCCGCGGAACGCCGGGGTCATCGCCGACCTGGTCGGCGACAACGTCGGTGATTGCGCGGGCCGCGGCGCGGACCTGTTCGAGTCGACCGCGGCCGAGAACATCGGGGCGATGATCCTCGGCGTGGGCGTCTTCTACGTCGCCCAGAAGGCGGGCTGGCCCAACCCGGCGGCGTGGATCTTCTTCCCGCTCGTGGTCCGCTCGTTCGGGCTCCTGTCCACGATCATCGCGATGTTCTTCGTCCGCGGCCGCGAGGACGAGAACCCGATGAACATCCTGAACCGCGGCTACTGGGTCACGACGATCCTCTCCGTGATCTCCCTCGCCTTCGTCACGAACGTGATGATGCAGACGGGCAGCCAGACCGGCGCGAATGGCATCCCGACCTGGATCTGGTTCTTCGGGGCCGGCGTCGTCGGCCTGGCGACGAGCGTCGCCTTCGTCTACATCACGCAGTACTACACGGCAGGATCGTTCCGCCCGGTGAAGGCGATCGCCGAGGCGAGCAAGACCGGCCCGGCCACCAACATCATCAGCGGCGTCTCGGTCGGCTTCGAGACCACGTTCGTGACCGCGATCACGATCGGCATCGCGCTCTTCCTCAGCCACTGGCTCGGCTCGCAGGCGAACCTGACCGACGCGAACGGCGCCAATGTCGGCGGCATCTTCGGGACCGCGGTGGCGACGATGGGGATGCTCATGACCACCGCCTACATCCTGGCCATGGACACCTTCGGGCCGATCACCGACAACGCCGGCGGCATCGCCGAGTTCAGCCGGGCCGAGGCAGGGGCGCGCGAGATCACCGACCGCCTCGACGCAGTCGGCAACACGACGAAGGCGCTCACGAAGGGCTACGCGATCGCGTCCGCCTCGCTGGCCGCCTTCCTGCTCTTCAGCGCCTACATCGACAAGATCAACCTGATCCTGGGCCGCCAGATCGCGGCGGGCAAGCAGGGCGTCACGCTGATGACGTCGGTCAACCTCGAGAACGTCAACGTGTTCATCGCGGCGCTGATCGCCTCGATGCTGGTCTACTTCTTCAGCTCGCTCGCCATCCGGGCCGTGGGCAAGACCGCGGGTGCGATCATCGTCGAGGTCCGGCGCCAGTTCCGGGAGATGCCCGGGATCATGACCTACGAGCAGAAGCCGGACTACGCCCGCGTGGTGGACATCACGACCCGGGCCGCCCTCCGCGAGATGGTCGCGCCCGGCCTGGTCGCGGTTGCCACCCCGATCCTCGTCGGCCTGCTCCTCGGCTACGAAGCGGCCGCCGGCATGCTCATGGTCGGGACGATCGCCGGGGTCCTCCTCGCCACCGTCCTCAACAACGGCGGCGGCGCCTGGGACAACGCCAAGAAGTACATCGAGTCGGGCCACCTCACCGACGACCAGGGGAACGTCCTCGGGAAGGGCAGCGACGCGCACGCCGCGGCCGTCGTCGGGGACACGGTCGGCGACCCGTTCAAGGACACGGCGGGGCCATCGCTCCACGTGCTCGTGAAGCTGCTGGCCACGATCACGCTCGTCCTCGCCCCGCTCTTCATCCGCTAGTTCGGAGGGCAAGGCGGGCCGCGCCCCCACGGGCCGGCCCGCCTCCGCGTCTCATGGCCATCGCATTCCAGGCGCTCGTGATCGGGGTCGTCCAGGGGCTCACGGAGTTCCTGCCGATCTCGTCGTCGGGACACCTGATCCTAGTCCCGTACCTGCTCGGGTGGACGGACCCGTTCATCAACTCGCTGGCGTTCTCCGTGATGCTTCACATGGGGACGCTCGTCGCGCTGCTCGCCTACTTCTGGCGCGACTGGGCGCGCCTGGTGCCCGCCGGCCTGGCCGCGCTGGGGGAGCGCTCGTTCGCCGGCGATCCGGATCGGCGGCTGGCCTGGCTGGTCGCCGCGACGCTGCCGCCTGCCGTGCTGCTCGGCGTGCTGTTTGGTGACTTCTTCGCGGAACAGGTGCGGCGGCCCCTCCTGGTGGCGCTGATGCTCGTCATCGGTGCCGCGATCCTGTGGCTGGCGGATCGGCTCGGCCGGAAGACCGACGCGATCGACCGGCTCGGGTTCCCGGGCGCGTTCGGGATCGGGTGCGCCCAGGCGCTGGCCCTCGTCCCGGGGATCAGCCGGTCGGGGATCAGCATCAGCGCCGGGCTCGGCCTGGGGCTGAGCCGGGAGGAGGCAACCCGGTTCAGCTTCCTGATGGCGACCCCGGTCGTCGCCGGGGCGGGGCTCTTCGAGCTCAGGAAGATGCTGACCGGCGAGGTTGCCGGCGATGTGGACGCGACGGCGGTCGCCATCGGGTTCGCGGCGGCGGCGCTCTCCGGGCTGGCCGCCATCCATGTCCTGCTCCGCTTCGTCCGGACGCACTCCATGACCGCCTTCGTCGCGTACCGCCTCCTGCTCGCGGCGCTCGTCCTTGCCGTCTTCCTGGCAGCCTGAAGAAAGCCACCCGACGGCATGGAAGTCATGAAGCAGCTCCGCCAGCGGGCGATCCGCGACCTCGTGGCGCAACGGCCCATCCGCACCCAGCAGGAGCTGGCGGCGGCGCTCCGGGAGCGCGGCTTCCGGGCCACCCAGGCCACCATCAGCCGCGACGTCGCCGAGCTCGAGCTGATCAAGGTGGATCGGGAGGGCGTCGCCGTCTACGCGCAGCCCGCCCGCCTGGCGGAGGCTGATCCGACCGGCGAGGAGCGACTGCGGCTCCTCTTCCGCGACGTCCCGGTCGAGCTCCGGGAGGCCGGCCTGCTCCTGATCGTCGTCACCCTCCCCGGCTCCGCCCACGCGATCGCGGCGGCGCTCGACCGGGCTCGCTGGCCCGAGGCTGCCGGCACGATTGCCGGCGACGACACGCTGTTCATCGCGTGCGCCGACCGGCGCGCCGTGGCGCGGTTGCGGTTGCGCCTGGAACGGCTGGCGGCGGGCTAGCGCCCGCGATGGCCGGGGGTCGGACCGCGGGGCGCGGCGGGTCGCCCACGTTCCACATGCTGACGGCTGAGCGCTGGGCCGCTTGGCGCGATGGGCCGTCGGACGCCCTGTATGTGCCGGACGGCTACGCGGCGGACGGGTTCGTCCACTGCACGGATGGCACCGAACAGATGATCGCGACGGCGAACCGCCACTACCGCGCGGATCCGCGGCCGTTCGTCGTGCTGGAGCTGGACCTCGCCGCGGTCGGCGCGCCGTGGCGCTACGACGATTCGAAACGCCGCTACCCGCACATCTACGGGCCCCTCCGCCGGGCCTGCGTCCGGTCCGTCGCGCCGCTTCTGCGCGCGCCGGACGGCGGCTTCACGGCGATCGGCGCGGCGAGCGTCGCCGGACGTGACTCGGATTCCGTTCTTTGACACCCCTTGGGGGCGGGGGCTATCATCCGCACCCGACCGGACTTCGGGCGCGCCCACCGCGGGGCAGCCGCCCGGGGTTCTTCCGTTTGTGCCACGCCACCCGCCGGGCGGATCGACCCACCCGGTCGTCAGAGGTTCGAGTCCTCCGTGAACAGCAAGCCGACCTACCTGTCTCGCGAAGGTGAGTCCAGCCTCCGGCAGGAGCTGGATGACCTCGTCAACGTGCGCCGCGCGGAGGTTGCCGCTCGCATCCACGACGCGAAGCAGCACGGCGACCTCTCGGAGAACGCGGAGTACGAAGAGGCGAAGAACGAGCAGGCGTTCGTGGAGGGCAGGATCCAGACCCTGGAAGCCATGCTGAAGACCGCGGTGATCATCGAGAACTCAGGCTCGGATCACGCGGCCCTGGGCTCGACCGTGGTCGTGGAGAGCCTCGACGGAGCGGAGACCTTCTCGATCGTGGGCTCTGCCGAGGCGCGCCCTGCCGACGGCAAGATCTCCAACGAGTCGCCGGTCGGGCGAGCGCTCCTCGGCCGCACGGCGGGCGACCGGATCACGGTCCGGCTGCCGAACGGGACCGACGTCACGTACACGATCACGAAGATCAGCTGAGCGCACGCCCCGCGACGCCGGGACGCGCGGCCGGTGCGGCCCCCGCCCGGCCGATCGAAAGGCCAGGGACGCACGCGATGTACTGGGCCGACGAGCTGGCCTCCACGGTTGACGGGCCGCAGGTCGTCAACGACTCCAAGACGCCCTCGGGGACGGTCCACGTTGGGAGCCTCCGCGGCCCGGTCATCCTCGACGTCATCGCCAGGGCCCTGCGCGACCGCGGCGTGCCCACGACCCTGCTCTACGGCGTCGACGACATGGACCCGATGGATGCCCAGGCACTCCTGACGCCCGACGCCGTGGAGCGCGAGATGGGTCGGCCGCTCTCCCGCGTGGCCGACCAGGTTGGCGACTGCCATGCCTCCTACGCACGCCACCACGCCCAGATCTTCATCGACATCTTCGACGGTCTCGGCATTCGTCCCGATCGCTACTACTGGATGAGCGACATCTACCCGTCCGGAGCGCTGGACCCGTTCATCCGGACTGCGCTCGATCGCGCGGAGGTCGTCCGGGACCTGTACCGGCGCATCTCCAGGGTGGAGCGTCCTGCCGGCTGGCTCCCGATCAGCGTCGTCTGCCACACCTGCGGCAAGGTGGGCACGACGCTTGCCCGCGACTGGGACGGCGCGACCGTTGCCTTCGAGTGCGTGCCCGACTACGTCACCTGGGCCAGCGGCTGCGGGACGATCGGGCGGATCGCGCCGTTCGGGGGCGCGGCGAAGCTGCCCTGGAACCTGGAATGGGCCGCGCAGTGGTCGCTCTTCGGGGTGACGATCGAGCCGTGCGGCAAGGACCTCGCCACGGCGGGCGGCTCCCGTGACCGCTCCGACGCGCTGGCCCGGGAGGTCTTCGACCGGGAGCCGCCGCGCAACCTGGCCTACGAGTTCCTGAACATCGGCGGGCGCAAGATGTCGACCAGCAAGGGACGCGGTGCCGCCGCCCACGAGATCGCCGAGGTCCTTCCCCCGGAGCAGCTGCGGCTGCTCTTCCTCCGGCCCCGGCCGAACCAGGTGATCGAGTTCGACCCCGACGGCACGGACGCGGTCCCTCGCGTCTTCGACGAGTTCGACCGGCTGGCGGGTGCCGCCGCCGGACGCGAGGTCAAGGGCGAACTTCCGGCCGATGCCGACCGAATCTTCCGCTACGCGCTTCTGGATCCGAGCGCCGACGTCGCCGCGGAGGCCTCGCGCTACCGGCCCGCGTTCGCCCATCTCGCCCTGCTGGCGCAGATCCCCGGGGTGGACGTCGCCGGCCGGGTGACGGCGGAGAAGGGCACGGAGCTGAGCGTCGAGGAGCGCCGCATCCTGGAGGAGCGGCTCGCCGCGGTCGCGGGCTGGCTGGATTCCTACGCGCCGGAGCGCGCCCGCATCGAGATCCGTCGCGACGCGCTCCCGGCGGAGGCCGCGGCGCTCGGCGAGGACCAGCGCGCCTGGCTCGGCGCTCTTGCCCGGGCGGCCGAGGAAACGCCGCCAGCGTCCGGCGACGCGTGGCAGGCGCTGATCTTCGCGGTTGCCGAGGCGGCCGCGCTCCCGGCCGGCCGGGCCTTCGGTGCCCTCTACGTCGCCTTCCTGGGCCGGACGAACGGGCCGCGCGCCGGCTGGCTGCTGGCCAGCCTGGAGGCGGACTTCGTGGTGGACCGCCTGCGGGCCGCGGCCGGCTGGCGCGATCGTCCGGGCGGCAACGACGGCGCGGCCGGCGGGCGCGACACGACGGAGGCGGTGGGATGAGCGTCGGCGTGCAACGGCTCCGGGACGAGCCCGACGTCATCCGGAGAGGCGCGCTCGACAAGGGCGAGGACGCGACGCTCGTGGACACCGCGCTGGCGCTCGACGCGCGGCGGCGAGCGCTCCTGGGCGAGGCGGACGCGCTCAAGGCGGAGCGCAACTCGGCCTCGAAGCGGGTCGGCGTCGCGATCCAGGCGGGCGCCGCTCCGAACGGTCCCGAGGTCGCGGCCCTGCGCGCCGCGTCGGTGGCGGCGGGCGAGCGGATCGCAGCCCTGGACGTCGCGATCG
Organism: Candidatus Limnocylindrales bacterium; assembly: GCA_031292335.1. Lineage (GTDB taxonomy): Bacteria > Chloroflexota > Limnocylindria > Limnocylindrales > CSP1-4 > CTSoil-043. The sequence continues at coordinate 11,817 of JARLHH010000090.1, forward strand.
GGCGCGTCGAGGCCGAGCTGGAGGACGCGCTCCTGCGGATCCCGAACCCGGCGGACCCGGACGTGCCGGTCGGCGACGCCAGCGCGAGCGTGACGGTCCGAACCTGGGGCGACCTCCTGCCACGCGCGATGCCTGCTTCGGGACCCCGGGGCACCGACGCCGGCGCCGGTGCGACGGCCTGGGAGCGCAGACCGCACTGGGACGTCGCGCAGCGGCTGGGCATCTTCGAGCTGGAGCGCGGCGCCAAGATCGCGGGCTCCGGCTTTCCCGTCTACCGCGGCGCGGGCGCCGGGCTCCAGCGCGCGCTCATCGACTTCTTCCTGACCGTCCACACGCGCGAGAACGGGTTCACCGAGATCTGGCCGCCCGCCGTCGTGAACGCCGCGTCGGCGCGGGGCACGGGCCAGATCCCCGACAAGGAAGACCAGATGTACGTCGTGACGCGCGACGAGCTCTACCTGGTCCCGACGGCCGAGGTGCCGGTCACGAACCTCCACCGCGACGAGATCTTCGAGGCCGGCGAGCTTCCGGTCCGGTACGCGGCGTACTCGCCCTGCTTCCGCCGGGAGGCCGGGGCGGCGGGCAAGGACACCCGCGGGATCCTCCGCGTCCACCAGTTCGACAAGGTGGAGATGGTGCTCTTCGAGACGCCGGAGGCATCCGCAGCCGCGCTGGAGTGGATGGTGGGCCGGGCAGAGGACCTCCTGCGCCGCCTCGGGCTCGCCTACCGGGTGCTCCTCATGGCCACCCGCGACATGGGGTTCGTGCAGGCCAAGAAGTACGACCTCGAAGTCTGGGCACCCGGCGTGGAGCGCTGGCTGGAGGTCTCGTCCTGCTCGAGCTTCCGCGACTACCAGGCGCGCCGGATGGCGATCCGTTACCGGCCGGCACCGGGCGCCAGGCCGGAGCTCGTCCACACGCTCAACGGATCCGGCCTCGCGCTCGCCCGGGTGGTCGCCGCGATCCTGGAGACGTACCAGGAGCCGGATGGCAGCGTCCGCGTCCCGGAGCCGCTCCGGGCCTCGCTCGGGGCGGACGTCCTGCGCCCGCCCGCCTGACGGGAGGGATGCCGGGTCGCCGGACGGCGACCCGGTTGCCGATCGCGCCGCCCCGAGGGCAGGCCTACCGGCCGCGGACCGGACCGGGACCACCGGCCGATTCCCTTGCCGGATGGCCCCGTGTACGATCTCCGCCTCATGGAATCGCGCGCCGGATCCGATCCTCGACCCCCGCCACGCGACCGGGCGGCGTTTCCGCATGCACCCCGGGGCCGCGGATCCGGGCGTGAGCCGGGGGATCTCGACGTGAACCGGCGCCCGCGATTCTCCGCCCGCGGCATCGTGATCACCTACGCCCTGGTCGCCGCGGCGTGGATCGCCTTCAGCGATCAGGTGGCCACCGCGCTGGCCCCCAGCCAGGATGCCCTCGCGACGATCTCGACGCTGAAGGGCTGGGCCTTCGTCGCGGTCACCAGCGCGCTGCTGGCGGCCCTGCTGTATGGCCTCGACGCCGAGCGTGGCCGCCGGGCGCGCGAGCTCGAGATGCAGATCGCGGAGCGGGGGCGCACGGATGTGCACCTCGAGCGGCTCAACCGGGTGCTGCGAACGCTGAGCCTGGCCAACCAGGCGCTTGTCCGAAGTCCCGATGAGACCGCCCTGCTGCGCGAGTTCTGTTCGGTCATCGTCGAGCATGGCGCGTTCCTGGGCGCCTGGGTGGGGTACCGCGAGGATGGCCCGGCCGGTACGATCCGGCCGGCTGCCCAGGCCGGTCCCCTGGAGGGCTATCTCGAGGCGATCACGTTGAGCTGGAACGACGTTGCGCGCGGGAGCCTGGGGCCGGCCGGGACGTCCATTCGCGAAGGCCGCACCGTCGTCAGCGTCGACGCAAGTGCCGACGCGGCCCTTGCCTGGCGGGACGAGATGCTCGGACGAGGCATCAGGTCCCTCGTGGCGCTCCCCTTGAAGATCGACGACCGCGCGTTCGGCACGCTCGTGATCTACGCGGGAGATCCGAATGCGTTCGGAGCCGGGGAGATCTCCCTCCTCGAGGAGGTTGCGGCGGACCTTTCCTACGGCGTCCGCACCCTGCGTGCCCGGGCGGACGCCGCACGCGAGGCCGCTGCCCGCCATGACGCCGAACGCGAGATGCAGCGCCTGTCCACCGCGATCGAGCAGTCGTCGGACGCGGTGGTCATCACCGACCTCGATGCCCGGATCCAGTACGTCAACCCGGCCTTCACGCAGGTGAGCGGCTACGCGTCCGATGAGGTGCTCGGCCAGAACCCGCGCATCCTCAAGAGCGGCGTCCAGGGCCCCGGCTTCTACGCCGCGATGTGGGCGACCCTGGCGAGCGGGCAGTCGTTCGTGGGGGACCTGGTCAACCGGCGCAAGGACGGCAGCCTGTTCCAGGAGGAGGCGGTCATCTCGCCGGTCCGCGACGAGGCGGGGACCATCACGAGCTACGTGGCGGTCAAGCGCGACGTCACC
>JARLHH010000091.1 GCA_031292335.1 Candidatus Limnocylindrales bacterium
AAGGCTGGCGCGGCGGTCGGGCCGGGCGTGGCGGCGGGCTCGGTCGCGGCCGCCGGGGCGGTGCCACCGGGACTGGCCGCGGATACCAGGGATGTGCCCGGAATGAGGTACGCCACGCTGAAGACGGCCAGCAGGAGCGCCGGCAGGAAGCCCCGCCCGATGCCCCTGACCGGGTCAGCCCGGCCGGGACGCACGGGCACGTCGATGGTTCGAGATCAAGGCCCGCAAAGGATACCCGGTGGGCCGGTCAGGGTCGTCAGGGCGCCTTCACGGCCTGCCCTCGCCTCATGGGCCTGCGGTCGCGTGGATGACGGCCGGTCATGACAGGCCGGGATCGAGACGGGAGACTGGAGCTCGTTCATCTCGCGCCGAAGGTCGTCGATGTCGCTCGCGCTCTGGCTCCACCCCGCCAACCTCGCCGATTGTGGCCGAGCGATCGTCGCCCGGGTGCACCGCGCCTGGTCCGGCTCGCTGGCGCTTCCCGGTGACGCCGGCGCGATCATCGAAGCCGGCATCGACCGGACCTGGAACGGGCGCTCCTTCACGGCCTCGCCACGCTGGTTCCACACGTTCTGGGTCCGCGACCTGGCCTTCAGCGCGGTGGCCCTGGAACGCCTCGGGGGCCGCCACCGCGAGCGGCTCGTCGCGTCGCTGGCCTGGGCCCTGGCCGGGTGGGAGCGCCACGGCAGCCACATCACCACGACGTTCCACCCGGGCGGCTACCCGGCCGACGTGTACGAATACGGGGTCGACTCGCTGCCGTTCTTCCTCGCCGCCCTGCGGGCCGTCGGGACCGAGGGCGACGTCCTGGTGGCCGCTCACCGGGAATGGCTCGCCGGCGAGGTGGCCCACTTCGGGCGGCTCGTGGTGGATCCGACGACCGGCCTCCAGCGGGCCGATCGGACGTACTCCGCCCACCGGGACACGGTGACGAACCGCTCCAACGCCTACGGCAACAGCATGGTCGCGCTCCTCGTGCGCACTCTGGCCTCGAAGCCGGAGTGGCAGCTGGCCAACCCGCTGGCCGACCGCTTCCCGGACGGCGACTTCGGCCGTCTCCTGCGCGAGCAGTTCTGGATGCCGGCGCGAGGCTGCTTCCGCGACGCGATCGGATCCGACGAGACGACGGGGGAGGCCAACATCTGGCCGTTCTGGACCGGCGCCCTGGACTCCCCGGTCATGCTCGCCACGACGCTCACGACCCTCCAGCGCGAGGGCTACTGCGATCCCTACCCGCTCCGCTACACGACCCACCCGACACCGAAGGCCGAGGTCTGGCTCGTCCGCCACTTCCTGCCCGACTACCAGGGCAGCTCCGTCTGGACCAGCCTCGGGGCGATCTACCTCCAGCTGCTGCGCACGGTCGATCCCGAGCGAGCCGCCCGCGACTCCGCCCGCTATGCCGCCTGGATCGAGCGCGACGGGACCTTCTGGGAGGTCCTCGGCGAGACCGGCCACTGCTGGCGCGGTCGTGGCGGCCTCATGGTCGGCGAGGAGTCGATGCTGTGGGGCGCCATCTTCCTGGACCACCTGCGCTCACCGCTGGCGGCTCCCGCGCGCCTCGCCTGAGGCCGGGATCGGCCGCGTCCGTGCAGCCTGCCGTGGGCCCGCCGCTGACGTTCGGGTCGCCAGCGTGGAGCCGACGATGACCAGCCCGAAGCCGACCGCCATCGGGACCGAGAACGTCTCGCCGAGAACCATCACGCCCAGCAGCGCGGCGACGGCCGGGTTGACGTAGGTGATCACCGTCGCGCGGACCGGCCCGATCTCCGCGATCAGGGCCGCGAACAGGAGGAAGGCGGCCGCCGTGCAGACGACCGCCAGGATCGCGACCGAGGCCAGCGCGTTCGCGGACGGCATCACCGCGGGTCGCTGGACCGCCGCGATCGGCGCGTAGACAACCGCGCACAGCGCGAGCGAGAGCGCCATCACGCCGACGGACGAGACGCCGGCCAGCCGACGCGACAGGATTGCCGGGCCGATCGCGTAGCCGACGACGACCACGGCGACCGCCATGAGCGCCGTCGCGTCCGAGGCCTCGAAATCGCCGCCCACGATCGCCACCACCCCGACGAGGCCCAGGAGGAGCCCGAGCATGCCCTGTCGGCCGAGGCGGTCGGCGCCGCCGGTGCCGAGCGCGATCAGGCTGCCCACGAGCGGCACGCCCGCGACGAGGAGCCCGGCGAGGGAGCTCGAGATGTGCTGCTCGGCCGATGCCAGGAGCACCCAGGGGCCGGCGATCTCCACCGCGGCAAAGGCCGCCACCCAGCGCCAACGCGCGAGCACGGGCCGGAGGTCGACGCGCAGCAGGGCGATCGGCAACAGGATCGCCGCTCCGATCGCGGTCCGGCCGAAGACGAGCGTGGCGGGCGTCATCTCGCCGACCGCGATCCGGATGAAGAAGTAGGGGACGCCCCAGACGACCGACATCAGGCCAAACAGGACGAGGCCGCGCCGGGTCATCCCGCGACCGTCGCTGGGGTCTTCACGCGGTGATCTTCCCAGACTCCGCCGACGTCGACTCGGTCGGGTCGCTCACGACCTCGGTGCGTGGCCGGGCAAATGCGCCGGGGTCCCGGCCGCCCGGTCCCGATCGTTAGCGGTGCGAGTCGAGCGGCTCCGTGTCGTCGGGGCCCATGGCGATCCCGGTGCGCCGCCAGGCCGCATAGGTCGTCACGAGGCCATCGTCGTCCACGGTCAGCTCGCCCTGGAAGTCGCCGCTCGCATAGCGGTACGTGAACTCGTCGACGCGGGTGTAGGTGTGGGCAGCCCTGGCCACCGTGAGCTCGGGGAACCGCACCCATGCCGCCTGGATCGTGTGCGACGCGCCGACGCCGAGCCGCAGACGGCGGATCGGCAGCGTGTTCGTGGACGGGCTGCAGCCGAGGTCCACGTCGGTGCATCGACCGAGCAGCGGCGCGGGCGTGCCGTCCACGGTCCAGCCGCCCTTCGCATCGCGGGCCAGGGCGATCGTCCGCGTCACGAACCCGCGCAGGTCGCGCACGTGCACCGCGGTCGTCAGGCCGGCGCCGTCGGCCATGACCTGGTACTCGATCCGCACGGGCAGGCCGCCCTCGGCCCCCAGGATCGTGCCCACCAGCGAGAGCCCGCCGTCACGGAGCGTCAGGGTGCACAGCTCGTCGGCCGGCATCTCGTCGGAACGCCGCCAGGCCATGCGCCTCGTCGTCATGGCGTTGACGGGCCGCCGACCGGCGGGAGCGCAACGACGTTCACAGCCACGATCCTATCCTCTCGTCCCCGCCGGCGCGTTGATCGCGCGCCGACCGTCCGCGTGGACGGCGTGCTCTCGGCGCAGCCCGGGCGATCGCCGCCACCATCGGCTCCGGGCCGCTACGCTTGGGCGGTCATGCCAGCGGAATTCATCTACAGCACCTACAAGCTTGCCCGCCACTACCCGCCCGACCGGACGGTCCTCGAGGACATCTCGATCTCGTTTTTCCCGGGCGCCAAGATCGGGGTCATCGGCCCGAACGGTGCCGGGAAGTCGAGCCTCCTGCGAATCATGGCCGGCCTCGACGACGGGTTCACCGGCGAGGCCCGCCTGACGCCGCGCTTCACCGTCGGCTACCTCAGCCAGGAGCCGCAGCTCGACCCGGCCAAGGACGTCAAAGGCAACGTCATGGACGGCGTTCACGAAGTCCAGGCGCTGCTCGACGAGTACGGCGCCGTGATGGCGCGTTGGTCCGACCCGGCCGCCGACTACGAGGCGATCGGCCTGCAGCAGAGCGCGCTCGAGGACAGGATCAACGCGGCCGACGCCTGGAACGTCGAGCGGAACGTCGAGATCGCGATGGACGCCCTGCGCTGCCCGCCGGACGACGCCGACGTGCGGACGCTCTCGGGCGGCGAGAAGCGCCGGGTGGCCCTGGCCCGGCTGCTCCTCCAGCACCCGGACCTGCTCCTGCTCGACGAGCCGACGAACCATCTCGACGCCGAATCGGTCGAGTGGCTGGAGCACTTCCTGGATGAATACGCCGGGACGGTGGTCGCCGTCACGCACGACCGGTACTTCCTCGACAACGTCGCCAAGTGGATCCTGGAGCTCGACCGGGGGAGGGGAGTCCCGTTCTCGGGCAACTACTCGAGCTGGCTCGAGCAGAAGCTGGAGCGGATGGCGCGGGAGTCGAAGTCGGCCGATGCGCGGCAGCGCACGCTCGCCCGCGAGCTCGAGTGGGTGCGGATGGGCGCCCGGGCTCGCCAGGCGAAGGGCAAGGCGCGCCTGTCCGCCTACGAGCGGCTGCTCGCCGAGGCGAACGACGCGAAGGACACGACGCGCGAGCTCGAGATCGCGATCCCGCCCGGTCCCCGCCTCGGCGACACGGTCATCGAGGTCCGGAACCTGCGCAAGGGATACGGCGACCGGCTGCTGATCGAGGACCTGACGTTCTCGCTGCCGCGCTCCGGGATCATCGGGATCATCGGCCCGAACGGCGCCGGGAAGACGACGCTGTTCCGGATGATCGTCGGCCAGGAGCCGCCCGACGGCGGGACGGTGGAGATCGGCGAGACCGTCAAGCTCAGCTACGTCGACCAGGGCCGCGACGAGCTACGCGCGGAGCTGACCGTCTTCGAGGAGATCACCGACGGCGTCGAGGTGGTCAGGGTCGGCAACCGCGAGATCCCGGCGCGCGCCTACGTCTCGAGCTTCAACTTCCGCGGCGCCGATCAGCAGAAGCTGGTCGGAAACCTGTCCGGCGGCGAGCGGAACCGCGTCCACCTGGCCAGGCTGCTCCAGGCGGGGGGCAACGTCCTGCTCCTCGACGAGCCGACGAACGACCTCGACGTCGACACGCTGCGGGCGCTCGAGGCCGGCTTCGAGTCGTTTCCCGGGTGCGTCGTCGTCATCAGCCACGACCGCTGGTTCCTCGACCGGATCGCCACGCACATCCTGGCCTTCGAGGGCGACAGCCAGGTTCGCCTTTTCGAGGGCAACGTCAGCGACTACGAGGCGTTCCGCCACGCGGAGCTCGGCACCGCGGCCGACCAGCCGCACCGGATCCGCTACAAGCGGCTGGCCGGCTGAACGCGCGGTACCCTTCCCCGGATCACGCCCTTGAACGAGAGAGAGGGACACGATGGCCAACCTTGTCGTCCATTTCGAGATCCACGCATCCGAGCCTCAGCGGCTCATCGACTTCTATTCCCAGCTCCTCGGCTGGGAGTTCACCCAGTTCGGTGACGTGCGGTACTGGTCGATCGCGACGGGGGAGGGCGCCGTCGGCAACGTCGCCGGCACCGCCGGCCACGGCATCAACGGCGGCCTGACCCAGCGACGCGGCCCGCGGCCGGAGATCGGCGCGCCGGTGATGGGTTGCAACCTCGTCGTCGCGGTCGCAGACGTCGACGCGCTGATGCGCCGCGGCGTCGAGCTCGGCGGAACCGAGGCCCTGGCGGCGGCGGACATGCAGGGCGTCGGCCGCCTCGGTTACCTTCTCGATCCCGACAACAACGTCTTCGGCCTCATCTCGGCCGTGATGTCCGACGGGACCACCGGGATGGGCGGCGGCGCGTAGCGTCGGAGGCGACCCACCTGGAGGCAGGCGACATGCTCGAGGCGTCCCCCACGCTCCCGGCCCGGGCCCTCGGTCAGCTGCGGCGATCATTCCACGGTGACGTCATCACGCCCGCCGACGAGTCGTACGACGACGCCCGTCGCCTCTGGAACGCGCTGCACGACCGCCGACCGGCGGCCATCGTCCGGCCCCGGAACCCCTCGGAGGTTGCGACCGCGATCCGCTTCGCCCGGGACCACGACCTCGAGATCACCATCAGGTCCGGCGGCCACAGCCTTGCCGGGCTCACCGGCCGCGCTGGCGGGCTGGTCGTTGACATGTCCGCGATGCGCGGAGTCGAGGTGGACCCGGAACGCCGGACCGCGCGCGCGAA
>JARLHH010000092.1 GCA_031292335.1 Candidatus Limnocylindrales bacterium
ATTATCCCGCCCACACACAAAAAAAAAATGTACCCCACCCCCCCCGCAGTGCATAACCCCCCCCCCCGCCCCCCGGGCCCGCGGGAGCGCGCCCCCCCCCGGGCCCGCCGGGGCCCCCCCCCGGGACGAGGGGGACGATCCACCGGGAGCGTGGCCGGGGCGATCTCCACCTCCTCGATGTCCCGCGCGTTCGCGCCCTCGAGGAGGGAGACCGCAGCGAGCGCGATCTCCACCAGGTCGAACTCGTCGGTGAGCGGCTCCACCACGCCGCGGTAGCGCTCCAGCGCTCCCTCCAGGAGCCGCTCGCGCAGCCCCGCCTGCAGCAGCTCCAGGCGCCGCTCACGCAGGTCGGCCACGGTCGGGATCGTGGCCAGCTCCAGCTTCGTGCGCGTCACCGCCTCGATGTTGCGCAGGAGGCGGTGCTCGCGTGGCTCGAGGAGCGTGATCGCGACGCCCTCGCGACCCATCCGCCCGGTGCGTCCGATCCGGTGGATGTACATGTCCGGGTCCGAGGGAACGTCGAAGTTGACCACGTGCGACACATGCTCGATGTCCAGCCCGCGCGCCGCGACGTCGGTCGCCACGAGCACGTCCAGGGCGCCCTCGCGGAACCGGTTCATCACCCGGTCGCGCTGCTCCTGGCTCATCCCGCCGTGCAGGGCCGCCGCGTCGTGGCCGCGGCCGGCCAGCGCCTCGGCCAGCTCGTCCACCTCGAGCCGGGTGCGTGCGAAGACCAGCGCAGAGGCCGGGTCCTCCAGGTCCAGGATCCGCGCCAGCGCCGCGAGCTTGTCCGCGCCGCGCACGACGTACACGCGCTGGCGGACGCGGGGCATCTCCGCGCTCGACGGCCGCTCGGGGCGCACGGCCACCCGGACCGGCTCGCGGAGATGGCGCGCCGCGATCCGCGCGATCGTGGGCGAGATCGTGGCCGAGAAGAGCGCGGTCTGGCGCCCGGGCGGGGTCGCCGAGAGGAGCGCCTCGAGGTCTTCGGCGAAGCCCATGTCGAGCATCTCGTCGGCCTCGTCGAGCACGACGGCCTCCACGGCGTCGAAAGAGAGGCTGCCGCGCGTCAGGTGGTCCACGGCCCGGCCGGGGGTGGCGACGACCACGTCGACCCCGCGCCGGAGCGCCCGGAGCTGCTGGCCGATCGCCTGGCCGCCGTAGATCGGAAGGACATGGGCATCCAGGCCGCGGCCATATCGGTGGACGGCCTCCGCGACCTGCATCGCAAGCTCGCGCGTGGGGACCAGGACGAGCGCCAGGGTCCGGCCCGCTCCGGCCCGCCCCAGGCCTCCGCGGGAGTGGAGCCGTTGTAGGATCGGGAGCGCGAAGGCAGCCGTCTTGCCGGTCCCGGTGGGCGCCTCCGCCAGCACGTCGCGCCCGGCGAGTAGGGGCGGGATCGCCTCGAGCTGGACCGGCGTCGGTTCCTCGTACCCCAGGCCTTCCAGGGTCGTGAGCAGGGCCGCGGCCAGCCCGAGCGACGCAAAGCTGCCCGCCTCGGCGGATGGCGGTGGGGACGTCGAATCGGGCGCGAGGGCGGCGTCGGTCATCCGCACAGCCTACGCGCCGGGAACGAAACAGGAACGCGGCCGGGGGACCGGCCGCGTTCCATCAAGGCAATGACGCGCCGGTTTGTCGCTAGTTCGTGTTCCCCGCGGGAGCCGGAGTGGGCTGCGTTGCGCCGCCGCGCGACCAGGGCATCCCGTGGCCGCCGCGCAGGTTCGGGAAGGCGCCGGGGCCGAAGCCGGCTCCTGCCTTGAACGCCCGGACGATCGTCGCCGAGAACGTCGTGGAGCTCGTCTGGGTGCCTTCGGCCATCACGATGGCGCCGACTGCGATGTCAGACAGCGTCGCGCTCGTGACCCCTGCCACCTGGTACTTCGTGGTGCCGTCGACGTTGATCGTGAGCGATGAGCCGTCGCGGATCTTCACGGTGATCGACGTCCCGCTGTTCGCCGTGACCGTGCCGAGGGCGATGGCCGGCTGGATATCCACGACGGTGGCCGTGAACGTGGTGCCGGTGACGGTGCCCTGGGCGTCCAGCCGGGCCCCGACGGTCACGGCCGCGAGCGTGGACGCGGCGCCGGCCAGCTTGTAGGTGGTCGAGCCGGTCACCGTGATGTCCCTGGTCGTGTTGTCACGCTGGGTCACGGTGATCGTGCTGCCGTCCACGGACTTGACCGTGCCGGCCACGTGCGGGAGGACGACCTGGATGGACGTGATCTTGTAGGTGCCGTCCGACTGGCGCGCCTGGCTGAACGTGATCGCGTCGCCCACCGCGAGCGTCGAGACGTCGACGGTTTGGCCGGCCTGCTTCACGGTGGCGCCGGTCGTGTCGATGGTCCGGGTCCAGCCGTCAGCCGTGGTCAGGGTGATCGTCGGAAGCGAGATCGCCGTGATGGTGATGGAGCCGAATGCGCCGGGACCACCCATAGGACCCCCACGCCCCATGCCGCCGGGCCCGAAGCCGCCGGGTCCGAAGCCGCCGGGCCCGGCACCGGTCACGTCCGGCGCGTTCGGGCCGGG
>JARLHH010000093.1 GCA_031292335.1 Candidatus Limnocylindrales bacterium
CGCAGGCCGGCCGCATCTTCGCCGACCTCCTGCGCTTCTTCGCGATCTTCCACCGCGAGCGCTACGGCTGGGACGGCTCGCCGATCCACGACGCCGTCGCGGTCGCCCGTCTCGTGGCGCCGGGCCTCGTGACGGAGGTGCCGTATCGCGTGGACGTGGAGACCGAGAGCGAGCTGACGCGCGGACGGACCGTGGTGGACCTGCACGGCCTGCGTGGCCTGCCACCGAACGTCTCGGTCGGGACCACGATCGACCGGGCCCGGTTCATCGACATCCTCGTGGAGGCCGTCTCGCGCTTCCCGTAGCGATCCCTGGCCGGAGGCTCGCGGTGCCGAGACGCTCGGCATCCCCGGGACCGTCGAGTTCGGGACCGTGCGCCGGGCTAATCCGTCGGCGTGAGCCAGACCGGGTACTCGCTGACATCGACCGGCGTCCCGTCCTTCGCCGACAGGTCGAAGACGCGCAGCGTTCCCCATCCAGCGGACGGGATCGTGTAGCGGACGGTGACGTCGAACGTGCCCCGGCATCCGGTCCCGCACGTTGCCTGGACCGGCAGGTCGATCAGGACGTTGCGCCGCCCGTCGAGCACCTGGAGCCGGAGCTGCGCCTCGAAGACGTCGGCCGTGCCCATCACGCGGCCGGGTGAGGGGAGCATGCCGCCCGGGGCCGGCGCGTCGATGAGGATTGGCGGGTAGCTCGCGGTCGCCGCCGACGGCGCAGGACTCGCCGGGGCCGGAGAAGCCGGGGCTGCGCCCGACGACGACGGAGCAGGGCTCGGCGACACGGCCCACGCGGTCGGCGCCGTGGACGCGACCGGACCGGTGCCTTGACCGCCGGCAGCACCGCAACCGGCGACGAGGGCCGCGAGGACGGTGATGGCGCAGATCGCGGCAATCGCGGCGGTCGCACCCGCGCCGCCCCGGCCGCCGCGCTGGGCAGCGACCCGCTCAGCGCTTCTCGTTCCGGGCGTGCTGCTCATCTGTTCGGCCTCCCGTCCCCCCAGGCAAGGATCGGACGCCCGCCGTCAGCCGTCGCCGTGCAGCTCGTCCAGGCGAGCGTCGGAGATTCCGAGGTGGTGGGCCAGCTCGTGGCGAAGGGTCTCCTCGACCCCGTGGACGAGCGCCTCGGGGTTGCGCCAGCGGCGCTCCAGCGGCCCGCGGTAGAGGGTGATGACACTGGGGATCGGGGCATGATCCGCGCCGAAGGCCGTGCGCGGCACGCCACGATAGAGGCCGTAGAGCCCCGCCGCGCCGACGGTGGCGAGCTCCTCCGCCGTCGCCTCGTCGGCCACCACGATCGCGACCGTGGCGAGCTGCGCCCGGTACGCGGAGGGAAGCCGCTCGATGGCGGCTTCGAGCGCGGCGTCGAACGCCTGCATGGCCGGATCGTCGACCGCGGGCCCGTCGACCTGGAGATCGTCCACGGGTGAAGAATATCGCCCCCCGCACGTAACGAGACCGACACGTTCGAGGTGGACACTCGCTTCATCGAACCGACCGCCCGGCCCTGGAGGTCAACCACCGCACCGGAACCGAGGCAGACCAATGGCAGCAGCAACTCGCCTGACCACATCCGTCCTCGCGCAGCTCGTCCCGGCGGGAGGCGTCGTGATCGCCGTCACCGACGCTGGCTCGGACCCGCGTTTCCGTGCCGTCCGCGACGCCGCGGCGACGCTCGCGGCCGGGGCCGGCGGCAGGGTGCTCCTTTTCCACGCACCTCCCGGGCA
>JARLHH010000094.1 GCA_031292335.1 Candidatus Limnocylindrales bacterium
CGCAACTACGAGGGCTACATCACGACGTACGAGGAGCCGACCTCCTACACCCCGCACGACCGGGCGACCTGCCGCTGGTGCCAGAACCCGCGGCCGGAGCCGGGCCAGGAGGGGATCACCGCGCTCCTGGACGGGAAGCGGATGTGGATCGAGCCGGCCGGCTTCGTGGAGACCCACGCGCGGGGCAACCAGGAGGCGCACCGCCTCCAGGACCCGTCGAAGTGGGTGCCCTACGGCGTGGGCGCGCTGGAGGGGCAGGCGGGCCAGCCGCTTTCCGTGCTGCAGCCGGGAGCGGCAACCCAGTTCGGGCCCGGCGAGGAGCCGCGTCCCGCCGACGGGTTGCCGACCGCGACCGCCAACCACGAGCTCCTGTAGCCCGGTAGCGCATGCGCGGCTAGGGCCGCGCGGTTCGAGGTTCCCGGAGCCCTCGCTCAGCTGCCGGTCGCGGCCCCTACCTCGACGTCGAGCGCGCGGAGCGCCGCCTGGAGCTGCGTGTCGGAGCTCGCCGCGATCCCGCCCGGTCCGAGCGTCGAGAAGTCGTCGGGCACCAGGAAGTTCACGCCCTGGGGGAGCGCCACCGTCTCATCGGGCGTGAGGCCCTGGCGCCAGATCGCGTTGCCCTTGGGGGTGAGCCAGCGCTCCGTCCCGATGGTCACCGCAGACCCATCAGCGAGCGGGAACGTCCCGACCACGGTGCCGGTCCCGTAGGTCGTCTCCCCCACGACCTTTGCCCGGCCGGCGTCCTGGATGGCACCCGTGACGATCTCGGCGGCGCTTGCGGTCTGGCCGTCCACGAGGACCACGAGCGGGATGTCGGTCGCGATTCCGCCGCCCGCGACCTCGTGCGGGACGGGCTTGCCGCTCCGATCTTCCGAGATGTAGACGACGCCCGAGGCGACGAACTGGCTGGCGACATCCACCGCCTCGTTGACGTAGCCGCCCGGGTTGGCACGGAGATCGAGCACGATCCCGACGGCGCCGGCCGCGCGGGCTGCCTTGATCGCCGCAACCACGTCTTTCGCGGCGCCGGTCGAGAACGACTCCAGCCGGATCACCGCGTTCTTTGTGCCGGGCGCCATCGCCCAGCTCACGAGCGGGATGTCGAGCTGCGCGCGGACGATGGTCAGGTCACGGCTGGAGCCGTCCGAGTCCTGGAGGCCGAGCGTCACCGACGTGCCGGCCGGCCCGCGCACCTTGGCCACGATCTGGTCGAGCGTCTCGCCGGCCACCGTGGCGCCGTCGACGCGGACGATCGATTCTCCGGCCCGGAGCCCGGCCTTCTCCGCGGGGCTCCCGGGGATGATCCGGACGACGGTGGCGACGTTGTTCTCCATGTCGAGCACGGCGCCAACGCCCACGAACGTCCCGGAGAGCGACTCGTTGCGGGCCGCGACCTCCGCCGCGGTCAGGTAGCCGGTGTGGCCCGGGTCGTTCACGGCGTCCATGAGCCCCTGGATGGCACCCTGCTGGAGCGTCACCGGGTCGAGCGCGGACTGGTCGACGTAGTTCGCGCGGAGCAGCTGGTAGGCCTGGTCGAGCAGGGACCAGCTGGGTGCTCCGGAGGCGGCCGGCGCGGACGCGGTCGAGCCCGCGCCCGGAGCGGCGCCGGTCTCGGAGGCGCTCAGCCGCCCGACGAGCGAGCCGGTTCCGAAGAGCAGGATGGCCGCGAGGGCGAGCGCCGCGACCGTCCAGCCGCGTCCGCGCGCGGAGTGCGACGTGGGGCGCGGCGGGGCGCCCAGCGGTTCGGGGTTCAGCGGTTCGGAGTTCGAGGGTTCGGGGTCAGGCGTGCCGGGCTCGGCCGGAAGGCGATCGTCGTCCATGCGAACGACGATGAAGCATCCGGCCCGGATGCGCTGGCAACCCGCGTGCGGTCTCGATGCTCCGGGCTCAGGAGCCCTCGCCGGGCCCCCACCCGCCCATCGCGATGGCCGGCGATTCGGCCAGGAGCGCGTCTCGGATGCCGTTCGCCCAGCGCTCGATGGCCTCCCAGTCCCGGTGGTCGCCAACGTTGGCCCGGGCCAGCTTCGAGAGGAGCCGCAGCCCGGACGCAAGGTGATGCGGCTGGAGCGAGCCGGCGAACAGCGCGACATCGCGCGGGCCGATCCGCCCGATCACGTCGACGAGGTCGTCGGGGACGTCCGACTTCGCGCCGGCCGGGACGTGGTCCAGGGGCCCGGAGGCGAACAGCCAGGTGGGGATCGCGGCCAGGTCCCGTTCGTGCGCCACGAGGAACTCGTAGGCGCCGGGCAGCCACCCGTCGTCCCAGACGGCCGAGCCCAGGACGGCGGCCCGGACGTGGCCCAGGCTCCCGACCGTGCTGACCGGCACGAGCTCGACGGCGATACCAGCCCCGAGCAGGATTTCCGCCACCGCCGCGGCGATGCCGCGGGTCGACTCGTGGCGCGTCCCGAACGCGACGAGAACTTCTCCGGCCATCCTGCACCTCCCGGCCCACCGGCCCTGCGGGTTCGGCGGCACGCCCTTCAGGCTCGAATTGTCCACCCGGGCCGGCGTGGCTGGCCAGTGCCGGAGGTCCCGGCCGGTGCCCGGCGGCCCGGGCTGGTGTATCGTCGGCGCCCGTGACCGATCCCCGATCCGCCGCGCCCGGCGGGCTGCGCCTGGTGGCGGCGCCCCCCGGCCTGCCCGATCCGAACCTCGCACCGCCCGTGGTGGCCGAGCCGGGCGACGCGTTCGCCGTGCTGCGCGTCCTGGAGCTGGTGGCGCGGGTGGAGCGCGGGCGGCCGATCCTGCTGGACGACCTCGTCGCCACGCTCAACGCGCGCTATCTCGACTGGCTGTTCGACCGCGCCGTGATCGCGGACGCGCTGGTGGCGCTCCAGGCCAACTGGCTGGCCGACTTCCGGAACGCGTCCGGGATCGTGCTCGAGGACAGCCCCTACGGTCCTGCGGTGCAGCTGGAGGCGACGGCGCGCGTCTCCGGGTGGCTGGTGGGACAGGCGCAGCGCGCGGCCGCGGAGTGTCGCCGGCAGCTCGCCGAATTCGGCCGACGCGACGAGGCGCCCGGCTCGAGCTGACCGGGTGGCGGGGCGGCCGTCGCGTCGCGCTCGCGACGGCCGTGAGGTCCGGCCGTGAGGTCCGACCGTAAGGTCCGGCGCCCGCGTCCGGCACCCGGGTCCGGCGCCGAGCTCCATCAGGCCGGGCGCGCCGCCGGCCCCCGCCCGTGGCGCGCCATGATCTCGACCACGCGATCGCCGTCCAGCCCGTGGGCCGTGATTCCGTCCGCCCCGGTCATCGTGCCGGCCGTGAGCAGGGCGTTGACGATCGCCTCCTCGGTGGCCTCGACGGCGGCCTGGAAGAGCGGCGTCATCCGCGTGTCCTCCACCATCCGCACATCGATCACGCGGCGCACATCGGGCTCGAGGGAGGCCTCGGGGAGGCCCCGGTTGCCGGTCGCGAAGGCCACGAAGATGTCGCCCGAGCTGGTCGACCCGATCCCGCCCATCCGGGCGATCCCCAGTCCCGCTCGCTGGGCAAGCCGCTCGCACTGGTGGGGGAGGAGCGGCGCGTCGGTGGCCAGCACCACGATGATCGAGCCGGAGCCGGGCGCCGCGGCGGCGCTCCAACCCGCCCGCTTCGCCAGCTCCGCCGCGGCGTCCCACGGGCTGGGCACCTCGCTGGTGGGGATCGCCTCGCCGATCGGAACGCCGTCGATCCTGAGCAGTTCGCGGCTGCCGTAGTTCGCCTGGACCAGCGCGCCGACGTGCCATCCCCCGTCGCGCTCGGCGACCACCCGCGATGCCGTGCCGATCCCGCCCTTGAACTCGTGGCAGATCATCCCGGTTCCGCCGCCCACGGACCCCTCGCCGACGACGCCGGCCGCGGCGCCGTCCAGCGCGGCGTCCAGGTGCTCCGGCCGGACGTGGAACCCGTTCATGTCGTTGAGGACGCCGTCGTATGTCTCGCCCACCAGCGGCAGCGACCAGAACTCGGCGTCCGCCGGGTGGTGGCGGATCGCGTGCGCGATGAGCGCGTCGCGGACCACCCCGACCGAGTGGGTGTTCGTGATCGCGATCGGGCTCGTGAGAAAGCCGGACTCGCGGAGCCACTCGAGCCCGGTCAGCTCGCCGTTGCCGTTGAGCCGGTGGCAGCCGGCGAAGACCGGCTCCACGAACGAGTCGCCGTCGTGCGGCACGACCACGGTCACGCCGGTCCGGACCGGACCTTCGCCGACGACCCGCGGCCCGTCGCCGTGGATGAGCGTGGTGTGGCCGACCCGCACGCCCGCCACGTCCGTGATCGCGTTGCCTGGGCCGGGCTGGAGCCGGCCCAGGACGATGCCATGATCGCGTGCGCGCACTGGACCCTCCCTGTGTCTGCGGGGAGTCTATGCGGCCGGCGGGGGCGGGCGACGGGTGGTCTGGCCGCGTCGCAGGGCGCATGCGGATAATCCGGACGTGTCCGCCTTTTTCGTCCTCGATCGGCTCCCGGCGCTGGATGGGGTCGCGCCGGCCGACGCAGCGGAGGCGTTCCGCGATCTACCGGGCCTTGCGCTCCTCGAGAGCGCCCGTTCCGGGCGCGCGGGACGCTGGTCCATCCTGGTCGCGGACCCCGCGGACGTGCTGGTCGGCGCCTCCAGCGGGCGAGATCCGTTTGCGGCCGCCCGCCGGGCACTCGCCCGGCTGGATCGGACGCGCATCCCGGTCGGGACGGTGCCGTTCGCCGGCGGGCTCGTCGGGCACCTCGGCTACGATCTCGGCCGCCGGTTCGAGACGGTCCCCGGGCTGGCGACCGACGACCAGGGGCTGCCCGACCTTCGCCTTGGACTCCACACCTGGGCCGTCACCTGGAGCCGGCGCGACGGGCGCGCCTGGGTCGCGGGCCGGGCTCTCGACGGCGACACGGCCGGGCTGGCGCGAGCGATCGCCGACGTCCGGGAGCGTGCGGCGGCGGTCGGCCCGGCTTGCGCGCGCGGCGTGGCGTCCGGGCCCGGGGCAGAACCGGCCGAGCTTCCGCCGATCACGCCGCTCGTCTTCGCATCCGGCACCGACCGGACCGCCTGGAGTGCGGGTGTCGCGGCCGTCCGCGCCGCGATCGCCGCCGGCGAGCTCTACCAGGCGAACCTGGCCCGGCGGCTTGCCGCCCCGTTCACCGGCGACCCATGGACGATCTATCGACGCCTGCGGGTCGGCGAGCCGGCCGCGTTCGCCGCCTACCTGGACCTCGGCGCGCAGCCCGCGATTCGCTCGGCCGGCCGCCACGCGGCTGGTGGCGACCGAAGTGGCGACCGAAGGGGCCCGCACGAGGGTGGGCGCCAGGCGATCATCTCGGCCTCGCCGGAGCCGTTCGTCTCGCTCGACGCCGCCGGGCGCGTCCGTGCCGACCCGATCAAGGGGACGCGGACGCGGGGTCGGACGCGGGCCGAGGATCGCGCGCTGGCCGCGGACCTCCTGGCCAGCCCGAAGGATCGCGCCGAGAACACGATGATCGTGGACGTCCTGCGGAATGACCTCGGACGGGTCTGCCAGCCGGGGAGCGTCGGCGCCCCACGCCTCTGGCGCCTGGAACGGACTGCCAGCGTGCAGCACCTGGTCTCGACGATCACCGGCCGGCTGGCCCCCGGGCGTGACGCGTTCGACCTGCTGGCGGCCACCTTTCCGGGCGGCTCGGTCACCGGTGCACCGAAGATCCGGGCGATGGCGCTCATCGAGGCGCTCGAGCCGGTCCGGCGCGGTCCATACTGCGGCGCGGCCCTGTGGGTGGACGCTGCCGGCGCGATGGGGTCGTCGATCCTGATCCGGACTTTCGTCGCGGACGGGCAGCGGCTGACCCTCCATGTCGGCGGCGGGATCACCTGGCGCAGCGACGCCGAGGCGGAGTGGGACGAGACCCGGGCGAAGGCGGCGGGCCCGCTCCGCGCGATCGCGGGGCGCGAGGCCGGAGAGGAGGAGCCGTGAGCGGCGCCAGCGAGTCGGGCATTGCCGGACCGGTCGCCTGGGTCGACGGACGATTGCTGCCGGCCGACGCGCCCGCGCTGCCCGTCTCCGACCGGGGCTTCCAGCTCGGCGATGGCGTCTTCGAGACACTCCGGGTGCGCAACGGCATCCCGATCGAGCTGGAGGCGCACCTGCGCCGCCTGCGCGAGGGGCTGGCCACGCTGGAGATCCGGCTCGCCTGGTCGGACGCGGAGGTGGCCGGCGCGATCTCGACCACCGTCGCGGTCAACGCGCCTGCCGACGCCGCCGTTCGGATCACCGTCTCGCGGGGTGCGCCACCGGCCCGCGGGCTGCTGCCGGCCGGCTGGCACGACCTCCGGGGCACGCTGGTCGTGCAGGCCTGGCCGAACGCCGGCCCCGACCCGTCGCTCGTGGCTCGCGGCGTCCGGGCGATCGTGTCCACTGCCCGTCGCGACCCCGCGAACCCCCTCGCGGGCGTGAAGACCGTCTCCCGCGCGGACTACGTCTGGACGAAGCGCGAGGCGGACCGCGCCGGTGCCGACGATGCGATCACGCTCACGCTCGACGGCCACGTGGCCGAGGCAACCAGCGCGAACCTCGCCGTCATCGTGGGTGACGTGCTCCGCACGCCCCCGCTCGCGACCGGCGCGCTGGCCGGCACGACGCGCGACTGGCTCCTGTCGGCGGACGGCGCAGCGGCGCTCGGGCTCGCCGCGGGCGAGGCCGCCTTCGGGCTCGACGAGCTCCTGGCCGCCGACGAGGCGATCCTGTGCTCGTCCGTCGCCGGCATCCTGCCCCTCGTGGAACTGGACCGCCAGCCCATCGGGGATGGGCGCCCGGGGCCCTGGGCTCGCCGCCTGCGCGACGCGCGCGAGGCGTGGGTCGCGGCGCGCTCCGGGGGCTGACGGGCCGAATCACCGGCGGGTACGCGGCGATCCGGCGACCTTGCGACCTCGCCGCGCCTCCGGGCGGCTTGGCTGCTGGGCGGCCTACACTCCCCCGGTGACCCGCGACGAGCTGATCGACCGCACGAAGCGTCTCATCGCCGAGGGCGACGGGTTGCTCGCTACACCGTCGCTCCACGCGCTGCAGGCCTGGCTTCGGCGATCCGACGAGCTGCTCGCCACGGCGTGGGGGAGCATGGACCGCTACCACCTCGCCTGGCTCATGGTGGGTAAGCCGAAAGGCACGGTTCGTGGCAGGCCGATGACCGCCGACGAGGAGGCAGCCTACGTCCGCGAGGTTGCCGGCCAGAAGACGAGCGCCCTGCGGATGAGCCTCGACGCGGTCGAGCGCCAGGGAATGCCCTTCCGCGGGGAGACGGGCGGAATTGGACCCGGCGGGACCGCGCCGGGCGGCGAGCCCCGCGAGCCCCGCGAGGCTCGCGACCGCCCCGGAATCGCCGGTTCGTCGCGCGGTCGCTTCGACCTCCCGTCGGAAGCCGACGACCTGGCCGAGCGGGTTCGCCTGGCCCGCGAGGAGGCGGCCCGCCACGCCGCCCACGACGTGCCGCGCGCACCGCGACCGGAGCGGATGCAGCGATGATCGGCAAGGCGTCGCAATGATCGACCCCGATCCGATCGCGCGGGACTACCTCCTCCTCGCACTTCGCCTGGACCGGTTGATCCCGGGGCTCGTGGACAGCTACTTCGGGCCGGGCTGGCTCCATGACCAGGTCGAGGCGGAGGACTCGCCCCCGGCCGCCCGCCTCCGCGAGGACGCCGCGGACCTCCGCGCCCGTGTGGAGGCCGAGGTCGCGGAGCCGGATCGCCGGCGCTGGTTCGTCGCCCAGCTCGTCGCGCTGGAGACGCAGGCCCGGGCGCTCGCCGGCGACCCGCTGCGCTACCTGGACCACGTCACGGCCTGCTTCGACTTCACGCCGGAGCGAACGGACGAGGCCGTCTTCGCCGCGGCGGCTGCAGACCTCGATCGGCTGCTCCCGGGTGACGGAACGCCGGCGGACCGGATGACCGCCTGGGATGCCCGCTTCACGATCCCGCCGGACCGCCTGCGCGAGGTCATCGACGCGCTGGTCCCGCGATTCCGGGAGCGGGCGCGCTCGCTGTTCGGCCTGCCGGACGGCGAACACCTCACCGTCTCGCTCGTGCGCGACCAGCCCTGGTCCGGCTACAACTGGTACGACGGTGGGCTTCGCAGCCGCGTCGAGATCAACACGGACCTGCCCAGCCGGGCGGCAGACCTCCTGGGTGTCCTCCCCCACGAGACGTACCCGGGCCACCACCTGGAGCACGCCTGGCACGAGGCGCACCTCGTGCGGGAGCGGGGCCGCCTGGAGGCCTCCGTCCTCTGCATCAACGCGCCGGAGTGCCTGCTCTCGGAAGGGCTCGCCGACCTGGGTCGCCGCTTCGCCATCCCCGCCGCCGACGAGGTTGACGTGCTCGTTGAGATCTACGGGCTCGCCGGCCTGGACGTGGCCCGCGATCGGGCCGCAGCTCGTGCGTCCGCCGAGGCCCAGGTCGCGATCACCCGGGCCGCGGGGGCGCTCGGTGGGGTGCGCGGCAACGCGGCCCTCCGGCGCCACGCGGACGGTGCCCCGCGCGAGGACGTGCTCGCATACCTGGAGCGATATCTGCTCACGACACCCGAGCGCGCGGCGAAGCGGCTCGAGTTCATCGAGCACCCGCTCTGGCGCACGTACGTGTTTGTCTACTTCGCGGGCGAGCGGCTCCTCTCGCGCTGGCTGGAGCGCGTCCCGCCGGCGGAGCAGCCGGCACGCTTCCGGCGCCTCCTGGCCGAGCAGCTGACCCCGGGCGCGATCGTCGGCGAGCTCGCGGGGTCCGCGCCTACGGGCTGATCGGCCGCTCCAGGAGCACCCGGTCCTCGCCCGGGCCCTCCCAGTCCTCGAAGGCCGGCACGCCGAAGAGCTTGCGGCTGCCCGGCCCCGCGTTGGGCCGGAACCCGAGCGCCGTGAAGAACGCGAGTGCCGGGCGGTCGTCGGGGCGGCAGGTGGCGGTGAGTCGCGCCGCACCCGACCGCTCCTGCGCGTCGGAGAACGTGGCGACGAGCGCCCGACCGATCCCGCGGCGTCGGAACTCCGGGTCCACCGCGATGCGCTGGATCGAGGCCTCGCCGGCGGCATGCGGCGAGGCGAGTCCCAGCAGGATCCCCAGCGGCCGGCCGGGCAGAACCGCCCCCGGCGCGCCGGCTTCGGTCGCTTCGGCCTCCGCCGGGTCGACACCCGCCGTGTCAGCCCCCACCGACCCGCCCTCCGCCCCAACGGCCTCCGCCAGCCACGAGGTCGCGGCCAGGTCGCGCGACCAGGCCCGCCCGGGGCCC
>JARLHH010000095.1 GCA_031292335.1 Candidatus Limnocylindrales bacterium
CGCCGCGGTCCGGCCGTCGTTCGGCAGCGCGGGCGCCCGCGTGGCGGCGGCCCCCCGGCCGGGCAGCGGCGACGGCCTGCAGCTCGCGCTCGACTTCGACTCCGTGGGCCAGATCGGCGAAGCGGCCGGAGTGGCTCGGCCCGCACCCGTGCCGCTGCCTTCGGGCGACCTCCGGGGCGCGCTCGCGCTGCTCCTGTCGGACCCGGACCGGGTGGAGCTCGTCGGCGAGGCGGAGATCCCGGCCCTGGCGGAGTGGCTGGCCGGCCGCCCGGCGGTCGGCGTCGCGCTCATCCTCGACGATCCGCGGCCGCGCCAGGGCCACCCGCTGGCGCTCGGGGTTGCCGGCGAGGACGGCCGGGTCATCGTCACCGACGGCCCGGCTGCGTCGGACGCGCTTCGCCGAACCCTCGCGAGCTTGCGGGTGCCCCTCGTCGCCCACGAGGTCAAGCCGCTCCTGGTCGCCCAGCTGGCCGAGAACCCCACCGCCGTCCCCACCCCGGTCGCGTTCGACACGCAGATCGCCGCCTACCTCCTCAACGCGTCACTCCGGAGCCAGGCGATCGCGGACGTCGTCGCCGAGCGGCTCGACGTGGTGGTGCCGCCGGCCGCGGCCGGCCTGCCGCCCTCGGCGCGGGCTGGCCTGGAGGCCCTCGCCGCGCTCGCCGTCCGGGAGCCGCTCGCCGCCGCCCTCGTCGACTCATCGCTCGACCGGCTCTTCGCGGAGCTGGAGCTGCCGCTGATCCCGATCCTCGCCCGCATGGAGGCGACGGGCGTTGCGATCGACCTCGAGGCACTCGGCATCCTGGACGTGGAGTTCGCTCGCGAGCTGGCACGCCTGGAGGCCGAGATATTCGCCGACGTGGGCCAGGAGTTCACCCTGGGCAGCCCCAAGCAGCTCGAGCAGGTCCTGTTCTACGAGCTCAACCTGCCGAAGGGGAGGCGCACGAAGACCGGCTTCTCGACCGACGCGTCGGTGCTGGAGGATCTCCGGGCCGCGCATCCTGCCGTCGGGAAGCTCCTGGACTGGCGCCTCTACTCGAAGCTTCGCAGCACGTACATCGCGGCTCTGCCGGAGCTGCTGGCGGACGATGGTCGGCTCCACACGACGTTCCACCAGGCGGTGGCCTCGACCGGGCGGCTCTCCTCCTCCGACCCGAACCTCCAGAACATCCCGATCCGGACGCCGCTGGGCCGCCGGATCCGGCGCGCCATCGTGGCGGGCGCCCCGGACGTGACGCTCGTGGCGGCCGACTACAGCCAGATCGAGCTGCGGATCCTGGCCCATGTCTCCGGCGACGCGCACCTGCGCGAGGCGTTCCTGGCCGGCGCGGACATCCACCGCGACACGGCGGCGCTCGTGCTCCACAAGGATCCCGCCGACATCACGCCCGACGAGCGCTCGATGGCCAAGATGGTCAACTTCGGGATCGCCTACGGGATGAGCGATTTCGGGCTGTCCAGCCGCGCCAACATCCCGCGCGCCGAGGCGAAGGCGTTCATCGACCGCTACTTCGCGACCTACTCGGGGATCAGCTACTACATGCTCCACATCAAGGAGACCGCGCGCAAGCAGGGCTACGTCACGACGCTGCTCGGCCGCAGGCGGGAGATCCCGGAGCTGCGTGCCACGAACCCCTCGCTGCGCGGGGCAGGGGAGCGGATGGCCATCAACATGC
This sequence comes from Candidatus Limnocylindrales bacterium, assembly GCA_031292335.1. GTDB lineage: Bacteria > Chloroflexota > Limnocylindria > Limnocylindrales > CSP1-4 > CTSoil-043. The sequence continues at coordinate 1,677 of JARLHH010000095.1, forward strand.
CCATCCAGGGGACCGCCGCAGACATCATGAAGATCGCCATGATCCGGGTCGACCGCCGGCTGCGGGTCGAGGGCTTCGGTTCGCGGCTGCTCCTGCAGGTTCACGACGAGCTGCTCCTCGAAGTGCCCCGCGAGGAGGTCGCCCGGCTGGTCCCGGTCCTGCGGGAGACGATGGAGGGTGCCCTGGCGCTGGACGTGCCGCTCACCGTGGACGTGAAGACCGGCGACGACTGGGAGTCGATGACGGTCGTCGCCCGCGACACGGGAGCGTGACCCGCCGATGCCCGAGCTCCCTGAGGTGGAGACGGTCGCCCGCGACCTGCGGCGGCTCGTGGTCGGCGCGACGATCATCGGGGCGGCCGGGGACTGGCCTCGCATGATCGCCTCCCACGCGTCCGTCACGGCGTTCGCGGAGGGCATCGCCGGCCGGCGCATCGTGGCGGTCGGCCGTCGCGCCAAGCTCGTCGTCGTGGAGCTGTCGGACGATGCCGCGCTCACGGTCCACCTCAAGATGACCGGGCAGCTGTTCGTGGTGCCGTCCGGCGCCCCGTCCGACCGGCACCTCCACCTGGCCCTGACGCTCGACGACGGGCGGGAGATCCGGTTCCGGGACATCCGCAAGTTCGGCCGGGTGGGACTCTGGCCGCGCGATCCGCGGACCGGGGCCCTGCTCTCAGGTGCGGCCGGAGGCGAGCTCTTCGCCGGGCACGGGCCGGAGCCGCTCTCGGCGTCGTTCACGCTGCAGGCATTCCGGGCGCGCTTGAAGGGCCGCCACGGTCGGCTCAAGCCGCTTCTGCTCGACCAGGCCTTCGTCGCCGGGATCGGCAACATCTACGCCGACGAGGCGCTCTGGCGCGCGCGGCTGCATCCGCTCCGCCGGGTCACGTCCCTCCGTCCGGCCGGCGAGGCCCGGCTCTACCGCGCGGTGCGGGCCGTCCTGGCCGAGGCGATCGAGCGGCGCGGCGCGTCCATCGACGACTACACGGCGCCCGAGGGTGACGGCTCGATGCAGGATCACCTGGCCGTCTACCAGCGGGCGGGCGAGGCGTGCCTCCGCTGCGGGCGGCCGGTCCGGCGCATCGTGGTCGGCCAGCGTGCCACCCACTACTGCTCGTGGTGCCAGCGGCTGCCGGCGGCGGATCGCACCGGCGTCGGGGCGATCCTCGCGGGCGCCCGCCTCGCCCGGGGCGCGGGGCGGCGCTGGACCGAGCTCGCGGCCGAGGGCGCGCTCGGGCTGACGCCCGAC
>JARLHH010000002.1 GCA_031292335.1 Candidatus Limnocylindrales bacterium
CGATCTGGTACGGATCGTCGGCGCGGACCGGGAAGTTGAAGACGGCCGGCGCTTCGGTGGCCGGGTTGCGCGCGACGTAGTCGCGCAGCGCGCCCATCGGCTGGGCGCTCAGGTGGCCGCCCTTGATGATGTGGTTGTTGACCACCGCGCGGATGCGCCGCTGCTCGGAGCGCCGGTCGTCGCGGTTCAGGTAGTCCACGAGCGCCGAGAAGACGACCATGTTGGCCATCTGGCCGCTGATGACGCGTGTCTCCACTTCGCGCGCCCCGAGGAACGTGCGCATCTGGGAGACGAGGTCGCGCTCGACCTCGGCGATGAAGCCGGTGCCCTGGTAGTAGTAGACGTCGGCGTCGAGGAGCGCCCGGACGCGCTTGTGCTCGGCATACCGGGATGCCGGGTCCATGATCGACAGCGCCCGCGCCAGCGGCGACGGCGTCATCTCCGACGGGATGAGGTTGATGCACTGCTGCTGGCGCCAGCGGGTGTTGTCGACCGCCCGGCGCACGAGGTCCGAGGCCCGCGTCGCGTACTCGGCGACCGCTGCCACCTCCGCCGCCCACGGCGCGTGGATCTCCCCGAAGGAGATCGGCCGCGTGAATGGCGGGGCGTCGGCGCGCAGGAGATAGGGAGCCACCCGGGCCCTGACCCGGCTGCCCCGGATGTCGATCTCGACGTCGGTGTGCTCCTCGACGTCGACGTCGAGGAGGGCGAGCCCGATCGCGCGCTTCTCGCTGATCTCGGTGAGGACGCTCGAGAGGCCCTCCCCGGCGTAGATCCAGAACGGTGCGACGGTCCCGCTCGTCACCCAGCCGACGTGGCGATCGCCGACGTACACGTCCGCGTTCTGGCGCGCTACGCCCCGGTCCAGGAGCTGGAAGGGCCGTACGATCCTGGGCAGTACGTCGGGGTCGCCGTAGTCCTGCCGCATGACCTTCCGGTGCGCCTCGAACTGTCGGGCGAGCGCCTCGCGTCCGATGTAGTCGGCCTTGAGCGCGCTGAAGCTCACCGCGACGCGGGCGAGCGGGCAGGCGAAGATCGGGATCGGCGCGCCCGCCGGATCGAGGCCGAGCTCGTGCCCGTAGAGCGGGAGGGCGGCCTCCAGGCGGAGCGTGTCGCGGGCGCCGAGGCCGATCGGGGAGGCGCCCAGGCTGACGACCCGGTCCCAGACCGCGCCGGCGACCTCGGCGGGGACGAACAGCTCGAACCCGATCGCCTCGCCGGTGTAGCCGGTCCGGGCGATGACCACCTTCGCGCCCCCGATCTTGGAGGCGCACAGGTTGTTTCTCCCCGGCTCCGGGAGCCGGCCGGCGGCCGCGATCTCTGCGACGATCCGGCGCGACGTGGGGCCCTGGACGGAGATCATCGCGATCTGCGCCGTGTGGTCCTCCAGGACCAGGCCGGGGAAGCCGCCGGCGTGCGCGGAGAGGTGGTCCCAGTCCTTCTCGCGGTTCGACGCGTTGACCACGAGCAGGTAGTCGTCGCGGTCCAGGCAGTAGAGGTAGGCGTCGTCGATCGCCCCGCCGTCGGCGTCCGGGATCATCGTGTACTGCGACTTGCCCGGGAGCAGCGCGGCGGCGTTGCCCGTCAGCACGTGCTGGAGGAACGGCAGCGCGTGGGGCCCGCGGACCACGAAGCGACCCATGTGAGATACGTCGAAGACGCCGGCGGCGCGGCGCGTTTCCAGGTGCTCCTTGATGATCCCGGTGGGGTACTGGACGGGCATCTCCCACCCGCCGAAGTCGACCATGGTCGCGCCCGCCTGGACGTGGTTCTCGTAGAGGGGGGTGCGCTTCATGCCTCGCTCCTCGTCCGGCCGCGGCGGGCCACGCATCGTGCGAACGCGCCTGCGCTGGCCGCCGGAGCCCGTGCCTGCGGACCGGCCCGCGCCTGGTGCAGCTGCGATCATACCGTCGCGACAGCACCGCTCAGCTCGTCAACGCGGCCGGCGGCCCGCGGGCCCGGTGTTCTGGCTACCCCACGCCGCTGACATGCTCGGCTTCGATCGTGATGATCACCCGCACCTGGTCGCGGCCACCCCACCACTGGTAGGGCGTGCCGAGGTACTTCTGCGAGAGCGATTCGATGTGCTCACGCCCGCCTTCCGTGGTGACGTCGATCACCCGGCCGCGGACCTGGTGGTAGCTCGAGGGATCGTTCGGGTCGGAGAGCGCTACCGCCACCCGCGGGTCACGCGCGATGTTCCTGACCTTGAGGTGGGTCTTGACGCTGTTGATGATGACGTGCTCGCCGTCGGTGTCGACCCACGTCTGGGTCACCTGCGGCGAACCGTCGGCCATGATCGTGGCGAGGTAGCAGGTGCTCGGCCTGCGCAGCAGGTCCACCAGCTCGTCGGGGAGGTTCACGTCTTGGTTCTCCAGGTGGCAACCGGTCGGAGCGTGACCCGGCCCAGCCGGGTTGCCCGCAACTGCCTCTCGTTCGCTGTTCGGTGCCGGGCGGATTGGACTCGGCGCCCGCCCTGCCGCGTGCCCGTTCGCGCGACGCGTCAACCCGCGCTGACGGGCCCGTGACGGATCGATGACGGGCGGGCTCCCGGCCGGTCAGAGCAGCAGGCGCGGGCCCTCGAGGTCGGAGACGGCCCGCGTCGCGTCGTCGATGGCGGCCATGACGTCCGGGGTGAGCTTCGCGGCGATCTCCAGCGCGCCCATGTTCTCGGTGACCTGGGCGGGCCGGCTCGCCCCGGTGATGACGCTGCTCACGTTCGGGTTCCGCAGGAGCCAGGCGATGGCGAGCTGGGCGGTCGTGGCCCCGAGGTCGGCCGCGATCGGCGCCAGGCGCCGGACGGCATCGATGCGCTCCGGCGTCCGGCCCGGCTTGAGCCAGTCATAGCCGGAGAGCGCCATGCGCGAATCCGCGGGGATCCCGTCGTTGTACTTGCCCGTCAGGAACCCGGACGCGAGCGGGCTCCAGGTCGTGAGCCCCAGGCCCATCCCCGCGTAGAGCCGGGCGAACTCCACCTCGACCTTGCGGCGGGTGAACAGGTTGTACTCGGGCTGCTCCATCTGCGGCTTGTGAAGGTGATGCCGCTCGGCGATCCCCCAGGCCTCGCGGATCTCCTCGGCGCTCCACTCGGAGGTGCCCCAGTAGAGCGCCTTGCCGCTCTCGACCATCTGGTGCATCGACCAGACCGTCTCCTCGATCGGTGTCTCAGGGTCCGGCCGGTGGCAGTAGACCAGGTCGACGTAGTCGAGCCCGAACCGGCGGAGCGCGCCGTCGATCCCCTCGCGGAGCTTCTTGCGGTTGAGCGTGTTCCTCTCGTTCGGACCGTCGTGCATCCCGAAGAAGATCTTGGTCGACACGACGTAGCTGGCGCGCCGCCAGCCGAGCTGCCGGAGCGCCTCGCCCATGATCTCCTCGGCCCGGCCCCCGGCGTAGGCCTCGGCGTTGTCGAAGAAGTTGACGCCCGCATCCCAGGAAGCCTGCATGCAGGCGATCGCCTCGGGGACGCCGAGCTGCGTCCCGTACGACACCCAGGCCCCATACGAGAGCGCGCTGACCCTGAGGCCGGCGCTGCCGAGCCGTCGATATTCCATCCGGTTCCCCTTCATGCCACGCGCCGGGCGCGCTCAGGCAGCCCCACGCGGTCGGCGAGCGTGGCTACTCGATGACGAAGATGTTCTTCTTGGCGCAGATCTCCTTGAGGATCTTCGGCCAGACGCTGACGCTGACCTCGCCCAGGTGCGCCTTGTGGAGGAGCAGCATCTGGGTCCGGGACTGGCCGATCCCGCCGCCGATCGAGAGGGGTGTCTCGCCGCTGATGATCCCCTTGTGATAGGGGAGGTTCAGCCAGTCGAGCTGGCCGGTCAGGGCGAGCTGCTGGCGCAGCGTCTCGGGGTTCACCCGGATGCCCATCGACGTCAGCTCGTGGCGGCGCCGGGTGACGGGGTTCCACACCAGGATGTCGCCGTTGATCCCGTGCATCGGCCGGCCGTCGGCGGAGACCGTCGGGGTCACCCAGTCGTCGTAGTCGGCCGCCCGCATCTCGTGGGGGTAGCCGTCGTCGAGCGTCCAGCCGATCCCGATGATGAAGACCGCGGGGATCTCCTGGAGGATCGCGGTCTCGCGCTGCTTGCGGGGCAGGTTGGGATAGCGGGCCAGCAGGTCCTCCGCGTGGATGAACGTGATCTCGTCGGGGAGCTCGGGGTACTTGTCGGCCCGGAGCTTCGGGAACCGGTCGAGCGCCTCCTGCTCGGCGCCCTTGAGGACCTTCCAGATCGATCGAACGGTGGACTTGAGATAGTCGAGGGTGCGGTCCTCTGCCGTGATGACCTTCTCCCAGTCCCATTGGTCGA
>JARLHH010000096.1 GCA_031292335.1 Candidatus Limnocylindrales bacterium
CCACGTGCGCGACGATCGCGTCCCGATCGCGCCCACCGCCCCGCGGCCCCCGGCGCAGCTCGGCGGGAGCGTGCCCCGCGACCCGGTCCAGCTCGTCCCAGGCGGCGCGGACGAGCGCGGCGAGCTCCTGCGCGCCGGACGGATCGGTCGGGCGTTGATCCAGGGCAAAGACGACGTCCGGCGCGCCGAACGCGGTGGTCGGCGTGCCGGGAAGCCGCTCCACGACGGCCAGGTCCGCAGGCCCGCCGGCCTCGAGCAGGATGCCCGCCCCGCGTGCGACGCGCGCGTATCGATCGGCGGCCGCCGCCAGCGCCACTAGCGCGGCGACCTCGTCACGGCCCGAACGGCACCAGCCCGGCCAGTCGAGCGCCGATGCGAAGGTCCTCCGCGCGGCCGTCTCGATCCCGACCGCGATTCCCCCGGCCACCGCGCCCTTCAGCTTCGAACCTTGCGCCGGAGGAGCGCGGGCAGGTCGACCAGCGGAACCGGCTTCTGGGAGCCGCCGTCGAGATCGCGCAGCTGGACATCTCCCGTCGCCAGCTCGTCGCCGAGGATGACCGCGAACTGCGCCCCTTCGCGGACCGCAGCCTCCAGCTGGCGCCCGAGCTTGCGGACGGAGAGGTCCGCCCGGACGGGCAGGCCGGCATCGCGCAGTCCCGTCGCGACCCGGAGGCGGCCCACGGTGTCGGCCGGGTCCGCGCCGACGACGACCGCGACCGGAGCCCCCTCGGCGGGCCGGCCGCCGCCCGTGGCGTCGAGCGCCAGGACCACCCGGTCGAGCCCCAGCGCGAACCCGATCCCGGGCGTCGGCTTGCCGCCGAGCAGCTCGACCAGGCCGTCGTAGCGACCGCCGCCGCCGAGCGCCTGCTGCTGGCCCTCCGCGCCGCGCCGGTAGAACTCGAACGCCGTCCGCGTGTAGTAGTCCAGCCCGCGCACGAGCCCGGGCTCCAGCCGGTACGCCACCCCCATCGCGTCGAGGTGCGCGCGCACGCCGGCGAAGTGTTCGCCGCATGCCGCGCACAGGTGGTCCGTGATCCGCGGGGCGCCCTCGTTGACCTCGGTCATCGCCGGGTCCCGCGAGTCGAGCAGCCGCAGCGGGTTCGTCTCCAGGCGGCGACGCTCCAGCTCGGGCAGCCGGACCAGGTGGGCCCGGTAGTGGGCGACCAGCCGGGCCAGGTAGGCCGGCCGGCAGGCGGGGTCGCCGATCGAGTTGAGCACGATCTCCACGTCGGTCAGGCCCGCGTCGCGGTAGAAGCGCGCGCCCAGCTCCACCAGCTCCGCGTCGATCGCCGGGCCCGCGTCGCCGATCGCCTCCACGTCCCACTGCCAGAACTGGCGGTAGCGGCCTGCCTGGGGCCGATCGTAGCGGAACATCGGCCCGGTCAGGCTGAGCCGGACGGGCTGGGGCAAGGTCTGCATCCCGTGCTCGATGTAGGCCCGGCAGACGCCCGCGGTCGCCTCCGGCCGAAGCGCCCACGCCTCGCGCTCCTCGCCCCGGCTCGGCAAGACCCGGAAGAGCTCCTTCTCCACGACGTCGGTGACGGCGCCGATCCCGCGTTCGAAGAGCGCGGCCTGCTCGAACAGCGGCGTCTCCATCACGCGGTAGCCGTAGCGGGCGGCCAGCTCGAGGGCGGTTCGCTCGAGGCGGGCGAACGCGGCCCGCTCGTCGGGCAGCAGGTCGCGCGTGCCCCGCGGGGCGCGGAGGGATGGCGGCATGGCGGCAAGTCTAGCGGGCGGCGAGCGCTTCGCCGCGGCGGTCGGACCCTCGGCCCCGGCGGTCGGACCCGGGCCGGCTCCCTACCCGAGGTCGCGCTGGACGGAGAGGACGTCCTTGACCCGCTCGATGCGCCCCATCACGCGGGCCAGCTGCGAGACCGAGGCGACCTCCAGCGTGGCCATCACCGTCGCCGTGTGGTCCTGGCTCACCGCCACGTTCGCGGCCAGGATGTTGACCTTGCTCTCGGCGACCGCGCCGGCGATGTCATTCAGGAGGCCGGTCCGATCGTGGGCCTCCACGCGGATCGCGATCGGGTACGTCTGCGCCGGGGCGGTCTCCCATTCCACGTCGATCAGGCGGGCCGCCTCGCGCTCGTTGACCACCGTCGGGCAGCGGCCCAGGTGGACCGTGATACCGCGACCGCGCGTGATGAACCCCACGATCGGGTCGCCCGGGATCGGGTGGCAGCACTTGGCGAACCGGACCAGCAGGTCGCCGACGCCCTTGACCCGCACGCCGCCCGCGCGCGCCGGGGTGGGCGCCACCGCCGGCAGGGCAAGCTGCGCGTCGTCGACGACGCCAAGTCGCATCACGACCTGCTGGGGCGAGATCGCGCCGTAGCCGATCGCCGCGTAGAAGTCGTCCATCGTCTCCTGGCCGTACGGCCGGGCGATCTCGAGGAGCCGGTCGTGGCCGACCGTCGCGATGCTGGTCCGGGCCAGCCGCTTCAGCTCGCGCTCGAGCGACTCGCGCCCGTGGCTGATGTTCTCGTCGCGGTCCTTCTTCTTGAACCATTGGCGGATCTTCTCGCGCGCGTGCGAGGTCCGGACGATCGAGAGCCAGTCCCGCGACGGCCCGTGCTCGGCCTTCGTGGTGACGATCTCCACGATGTCGCCGTTCTTGAGGCGGTAGTCGAGCGGCACGAGCCGGTTGTTGACCTTGGAGCCGATCGTGCGGTGCCCGACGTCGGTATGGATCCGGTACGCGAAGTCGAGCGGCGTGGCGCCCGCCGGCAGGTCCTTGATGTCGCCCTTCGGCGTGAAGACGAACACCTGGTCCTGGAAGATGTCGAGCTTGATGCCCTCGACGAACTCGGTCGCGTCGCTGACCTCGCGCTGCCAGTCCATCAGCTGGCGCAGCCAGGCCAGCTTCGCGTCGTAGTCGCGCTCGGCCTTGGAGCCCTCCTTGTAGCGCCAGTGCGCCGCGATCCCGACCTCGCTCACGGAGTGCATGGCGTGGGTCCGGATCTGGATCTCGAGCGGCTTGCCGTCGAGCGCGATCACCGCGGTGTGGAGGCTCTGGTAGCCGTTGGGCTTCGGGACCGCGATGTAGTCGTCGAACTGGCCCGGGATCGGCTTCCAGAGGCTGTGGACGACGCCCAGCGCGGCGTAGCAGTCCCGGACCTCGTCCACCAGAAGGCGGATCGCGTAGACGTCGTAGATCTCGCCGAAGGCCGCCGACTTGCGCTGCATCTTCTTCCAGATGGAGAAGAGGTGCTTGGGGCGGCCGTTCAGGTCGCCCTCGATCCCGTGCCGGGCCAGCTCCGGCTGGAGGACCGCGATCGCCCGCTCGATGTAGCTCTCGCGGCGCGCCCGGCGCGTGTCGAGGTTCGCCGCCAGCTCGCGGTAGCGCTCCGGGTCGAGGTACTTGAACGAGAGGTCCTCCAGCTCCCACTTGATCTGCCAGATGCCCAGCCGCTCGGCCAGGGGCGCATAGATCTCCATCGTCTGGCGCGCGATCCGGAGCTGCTTCTCCGGCGGGAGGCCGGACAGGGTGCGCATGTTGTGGAGCCGATCGGCCAGCTTGATGAGGACGACCCGGATGTCCTCGGCCATCGCGAGGAGCATCTTGCGGATGTTCTCGGCCTGCTGCTCCTCGTGCGAGTGGGTGGAGAACTTGGACAGCTTCGTGACGCCGTCGACGAGATGGGCGACCTCCGGGCCGAAGTGCTCCTCGATGTCGGTCAGGGACTGGTCGGTATCCTCCGGCACGTCGTGGAGCAGCGCCGCCTGGATCGAGGCAGGGTCGAGCGCCATCTCCGCGAGTGTCTGGGCCGCGGCGATCGGGTGGGTGACGTACGCCTCGCCCGTCGCCCGACGCTGGTCACCGTGGGCCACGACCGCGAAGTCGAACGCGCGCTCGATCGGGCCGAGGTCGGCCTGGGGATGGTGGACGGCGACTTCCGCGAGGAGCGCCTCGCGGAGCGCCGGCAGTGACACCGCGGCTCCGGCGGCACGCCGCGCAGCCCGCTCCCTCGGCAGCCCCCGTCAACG
>JARLHH010000097.1 GCA_031292335.1 Candidatus Limnocylindrales bacterium
GGTGACGTCGCGCTTGACCGCCACGTAGCTCGTGATGGTCCCCGCCTCGTCGCGGACCGGCGAGATGACCGCCTCCTCCTGGAACAGGCTGCCGTCCTTGCGCCGGTTGACCAGGTCCCCCACGAACGACTGCCCGCTCGCGAGGGTCGCCCACATCGCGGCGTAGAAGCCGGGGCCCTGGACCCCGCTCTTGAGGACGCGCGGGTTCTGGCCGAGCACCTCGGCGGCGGTGTAGCCGGTGACGTGCTCGAAGGCAGGGTTGACGTACTCGATCGCGCCGCTCGTGTCCGTGATCACCACCGCGTCCGAGGCCTGCTCGATCACCGTGGACAGGCGGCGCATCGCGCGCTCGGCATGGTGGCGCTCGGTGATGTCGTGGAGCACGCCGACCCAGCTCGTGATCGCCCCGGCGGCATCGTGGATGGGGCCAATGTTGGTCTCGAAGCGGTGTACTGACCCGTCCGGGAAGCGGTGATCGACCTCGGTCGCCCAGCGCTGACCGGCGCTCACCGTCCGGAACATCGCCGCGACGGTGTCCGGGTCGAGGCCGATCGACACCACTTCGGTAGCGGATCGGCCAACGAGCTCCGATGGCTCGCGGCCCACGCTCGCGGCATAGACCGCGTTCGCGTAGACGATCCGCCACTCGGGGTCCGTGATGATGACCCCGTCGGCCGACTGCTCGACGGCGGCCACCAGACGCTCCCGCTCCAAGTCGGCCACGTGGCGCTCGGTGACGTCCCGGACGGAAAGCACGTACCCGTCGCCGAGCTTGGCCGCCCGGAGGTCCAGCATCTGGTCGAGCGGTCCGCCCGCGGCGTCGGGATCGAGGATGTGGAAGCCGTCCATTTCGAAAGGAACGCCTGTCTCGACCACTTCGACGTAGGCGTCGAAGAGCCCGTTCGTGCGGTCTGCCGGGAACAGCTCGAGAAGCGTGTGCCCGATCCGCTCGGCAGGCCCGAGGGGGGAGCTGCGGATGATCGCCGGGTTGGCGTCGTCGATGCGGAAGTCCACGATGCGGCCGCCCTCGTCTCGCACCGCCGAGAGGACGACGACACCCTCGAGCATCGTGTCGACGACGGTTCGCAGACGAGCCTGCGATGCGGTCAGCGTTGCATCGGCCGCCCTGCGTTCGCTGATGTCGCGGGCAATCGACAGGATGACGGTGCGGCCGTCGAGCTCGATGGCGCGGGCGCTCACCTCCACCGGGATGCAAGTTCCGTCCCGACGCCGGTGGACCGTCTCGAGAACGGCGGAGCCCTGACGCATGACCACGTCGGTCCGGGCAGGAACCTGTGCCGCGGTCTCAGGTGCGTTGATGTCGGCCGCGGTCATGGTGAGCAGCTCGGCGCGGCTGAAGCCCAGGCGGTCGCACGCCGCCTGGTTCACCTCGATGAGACGACCGCCGGGCTCGGACAGGAAGATGGCGTCGTTCGCCAGGCTGAGGAGCGCCTGGAAGCGCGCTCCGGACGCAGTGCTTCCCACTTCGGACCCGGGAACGGATGGATCGCGGGAAGCCCGTCGCCGAGGCTCGCTCATGTGACCCCGTGGAAGGAGCTGCTCGCGATTGGCCGCTCGAAGAGCGGCGAGGTCAGGACGGGCTAACAGATCCGGGCTGCACGGTAGCACATGGATATCGAGCGTCATTACGTCCCGTCATGGTGGATCTCCCGCCTGAGCGGACACTCCGAGCGATGACGAGTGTGTTGGTACGCTCGACAAACGCGAGGTTCACGCTGTGTCCGTCGAATCCAGTGGTCACGGGGAAGGCCAAGCTGGGAGGCCGCCCACCTGCAGCAGCCACTTCAGCGGTGCTCAGTCGACCGGGACCCGGCCTCGCCAGCGCCGGAGGGCGACGCCGCACCAGATGAACTCCACGACTCCGAACGGCCACGCGCCCTGGAGGAAGCCGTAGGTGGACGATGAGAGGCATGCTCCCGCGAAGGCGAGGACGAACCACGCCGACCGCTCCTCGAGCGCGTAGAAGATGAGCATCGAGGCGACCGAGACCGCTCCAAAAGCCGTGAGACCGTCCATCGGGCAAGTCTATGGGTCGCTGCGGCCAGGGGCCGGATGTCGCCGGCTACGGGCTCGAGACCGTGCCGACGCATCAGCTGGAGCTCAACCTCCCGTTGGGGCGGATCGAGCGCGGGTGCGTGAATGCGGGCGGCGCAGGTGCTGTCGGCTGCTGCAACCGGCACGCAGCGCCAGGGCAGGTTGTTCGCGCGCGCCCGAACCCCTCCGGGCGGGCCAGAACGACAGGACCCTGCGTCCGGCGGCGTCTCTCTGTCACGAATCCGTCAGAGCGGGTCCTCTCGGCGCGATCAGGGGATCATGCGGGGTCGTGGCGCTGCCACGCAGCCGCCGGGGTCAGGGCGCTGGCACCGTCGGCTGGATTCCGCGGACCAGGAGCCGCACGGCGGCCGCGAGGCGGTCCCGGCTGGGGCCGGCATCCCCGATCGACTGGTCGGCCGCGAGCCCGAAGAGCGCGGCGAGGATGACAAGGGCGGCCTCGCGCGGGTCGACCTCGGGTCGGACGCGCCCGAGGCGCTGCTCGGCGGCGAGGTAGGCGGCGACGGCTTCCGGCGGGCCCGGCAGTGGGGTGCCGGCCGCTGCCATGGCCCGCTGGCGCTGGGCGGCCAGCTCGGGATCGGCCACGATCGCCAGCTCCAGGGGCATGATCTGGTCGCGCAGAGTCGCGAGCCGCACCGCGGCCTCGGTGAGATTCCCTTCGACCGTGCCCTCTCCCGCCCGTTCGGGCAGCGTGGCGACCCATGCAACGACGGGGCCGTTCGACTCGAGGACCGCAGCGAAGAACAGCGAGGCCTTGTCGGGAAAGTGGCGGTAGATCGTGCCCTCCGCGACGCCGGCCGCCTGGGCGATCGCCCGAGTCGAGGCGTGCGCGTAGCCGACCTCGCGGGCGACGCTCAGCGTCGCCTCGATGAGCCTCGTCCGGGTGGCATCGCCGCGCCGGGTCACGTCCTCACCTCGTGTTCCGCGCCAGCGGAGCCAGAGGAGCGCGGCGAGGCGACGGGTCAGCCCGCGGCCGATCTACTCGACGCGATCCTCGTGGCCTGCGCCAGTCTCATCGTCAAACGGGGAGCTTCACGAACCGCCCTGGGTGACGAGGGCGACGATCACGTCGATGTCGTCGGTTCCCATCACGCCCTCGTACTTGGCCCGCACGATGCCGGCCGAGTCGACGACGAAGACCCACGGCATCGAGCGCGGGCCCCACGGGTCGGCGCCGATCCCCCAGGCGGCCGCCACGTCGGTGAGCTGCGGATCGGCGAGGGTCCCGTCGAGGACCGGCGTGTCCGTGACGACCGCATAGCGGAACGGCTCGACGTGGATGAAGGTGACCGTGGTCCACCGGTCCAGGAGAAAGCGCGCCATCGTGAGCGCCTTGCCGCACGCGCTCGTGACCCGGAACTTGGCAGAGTCGAAGACGAGGACGAAGGGCAGGTGCCCGGCCAGCGCGTCGCCGGTGGACGTCCGATAGAGGCGCAGGTCCGGCATCGGGTCCGTCGTGATCTGCATGACGTCGCCGGGCATGACGTCGTCCGTCATGCCGTCGCCGGTCATGTCGTCGATGGTCGGGCTCCGGATCGTCGGGGCGGCCGATCCGATCCGGGCGGAACCCCCCTGGTCGAGGGCGGTGAGGCTCGCAGTGCCGTGGAGCGCCATGACACCCGGTGCAGCCGTCACCGCGAGGCTCCATGGCCCCGGGCTCGGGATGCTCATGGTGGCCACGTACGAGACGTCGGTGAGCCCGGCCGGCTGAACGGGGACCGCCTGGACCGGGCTGCCGACCGGCGTCCCGTCGCTGGCCGTCAGCTGGACGGTCGGCCGGACTGACGTGTCATCGAGCCGGCCGGCGGGACCGGACAGGGCGAGGATGACCGGGCTCGGCCCACCGGCCCAGACCGCCGACGAGACGACCTGGACGTCCAGGTTGTCCAGTGCCGGCGCGCCCGCCGACGGGAGCGGGGAGGGAGCGAGGACGGCGGGCGCGATCAC
>JARLHH010000098.1 GCA_031292335.1 Candidatus Limnocylindrales bacterium
ACGCCCGGGCGCGAGACGTGGCATTGCTTCGGCTGCGGTGAGGGCGGCGACATCTTTTCGTTCGTGATGCGCCGGGACGGGATCGCGTTCCCGGAGGCGCTTCGGCGGCTGGCCCAGCGGGCCGGGGTGGAGATCGACGAGCGGACCTCGCGCGAGGATGCCCACCGCAAGCGTCTGCACGACGTGCTCGACACGGCGTTCGCCTTCTACCACGCGGTCCTCATGAGCAGCGAGACGGGCGCGCCGGCGCTTGCCTACCTGCGCGGTCGGGGGTTCACCGACGAGTCGATCGAGCGCGCCCAGCTCGGCTTCGCCCCGTCGGACTGGGACGCCCTCGTGCGGACCCTGGAGCGCAAGCGCCAGATCGGCGCGCCCGAGCTGATCGAGGTGGGCCTCGCCACGCCCCGCAAGAGCGGCCGCGGCGTCTATGACCGCTTCCGGGGCCGGGTGCTCTTCCCGATTCGGGACGCCACCGGCAACGCGACCGGCCTCGGCGGGCGGATCCTGCCCGCGACCACGCCCGCGGCCGGTGAGCAGCCGGCGCGCGAGGGCTCCGCCGCCCCGGACCCCGACGGCCCGAAGTACCTCAACTCGCCCGCCACCCCGCTGTTCGACAAGAGCCGGACGCTCTACCCGCTGGACCGCGCGAAGGCCGCCATCCGCAAGTCGGGGATCGCGGTGATCGTGGAGGGCTACACGGACGCGCTCATGGCCCACCAGGCCGGCTTCGAGAACGTGGTGGCCAGCCTCGGCACCGCGCTCACGCCGGGTCAGGTGGCGCTCCTGACGCGCTACGCGGCCAAGAAGATCGTGCTGGCCTACGACGTGGACCCGGCGGGCGAGCGCGCGGGCACGCTGGGCGTCACCGCGCTGGAGGGGCTCACGCGGCAGCTCGCCGCCACGGACGCCGGCGTGGAGCTGGACGAGGTCCGGGTCGCGCGCCTGCCGGACGGCAAGGACCCCGACGAGGTGATTCGGGACGCCCCGGACGCCTGGCGCGAGGCGATCCGGACGGCGGCCCCTATCGTCGACTACCTGATTGACTTCCATGCGCGGACGGCGGACATGCGCACCACCGGCGGGCGGGCCCGCTTCATCGACCTGATCCTCCCGACCCTCCGGACCGTCCGCAATCCGGTCCTTCGCGATGGGTACCTGCAGCGCCTCCGCCAGGTCTCCGGCGTGGAGGAGCGGGTGCTGCTGGAGTCGCTCCACCGCGCGCCGGAGGCAGTGCGGGGTGGGTCCACCGGCGCAGGGGCCGGCGATAGCCGGATCACGGCCGCCTCGGTGCTCGGGTCGCCCGATGCGTTCGACCCGAAGGCGGTACTCCGCGCGATCGACCCGGTGGAGCGGGACATCCTCCGCTTCCTCCTCTCGGTTCCCGAGACCCAGGAGGCGACGTCCGAGCGACTCGCGCCGGCCGACCTGCCCAGCCAGCCTGCCCGCGAGCTCTGGGCGGCGATGCTGGCGGCCCGGGCGGACCCGCCGTACACCACGGAGCGCGTCTTCGTCCGCCTCTCGGCGGACCCGGAGACGCAGGCGCTCCTCGTCGCGCTGCTCGAGCGGCGGGACGCCGGCTCGGACGCCGGCACCACGGATCCCCGGGTCGCGTCCCAGGGGATCGAGCAGTGCCTCCTCCGCCTGGAGCTCGACCGGCTCGAGGAACGGACCCGCTGGACCCGCATGGAGCTGGGCGAGGCCGAGCGGACGAATGACCGCGAGGCGATCGAACGCCTCATGACCCAGGAACAACACCACAACGAGACCCGGAAATCGCTGCAACGACGGATGGAGCAGGCCAGCCTGCTCGGCCGCCCGGCCGCAGCCCGCGCCGCAGGAGGACGATCGTGAGCCAGGACCCCATGGACCGCCAGCTGGTGGAGGCCGTTTTGGCCGCCACCCCCCGCCGCCGCCGCGCCGCCGCCGCGGAGGTCAAGGCCGTCAACGCCGCCAGCAAGGCGGCCGGAGCGGTCGCCGTGATCGACGAGGAAGCCGAGGACGACGACCTCGACCTGGGCGCCGACCCGGACGTCCCGGAGCTCGTCGTCGCCGAGGAGGACCTCGTCGGCGCCAGCATGGATGCGACGGGCGAGGCCTCGGCCGACGCCGCGGCACCCGACGTGCCGGCCAGGCTGGACCCCAAGGCGCTCGAGGAGCCCACGGCGGAGGAGCTCGAGGCGCTCTCCGCCGACATGATCGGCATCGACGACCCGGTCCGGATGTACCTCAAGGAGATCGGGAAGGTGGCCCTCCTGACCGCCGAGGAGGAGATCGTCCTGGCCAAGGCGATCGAGCTCGGCGAGTGGATGGTGGAGTTCCCCGCCAAGGCGATGATCAGCCTCCACGAGTGGACGCTCCACGACACCGAGCGCAAGACGCGGACCGCGAAGCCGCAGCACCGGCTCCCGCTGGGCGAGGAGGCGCACGCGATGGTTCGCGCGGCGATCGCCGACGAGGCCGCCGCCGACCTGCTCGTGCCCCATCCGGACTTCCACCTGGTCAAGGCCGGCCGCGACGTCCAGTCGGAGGGCACCAAGGAGCGCCTGAAGGAGGCGCGCCGCCACCTGGCCGATTACTCGGAGAGGCTGGACGCCGACTCGTTCATCACCCTCCTCGACTGGGCCTACCTCGCGGTCCACAACGGGGACCTCGACTCGCGGGACAACGTGGGCCTCCGCGCGATCTACGACTGGACGCGCGAGGCGGTCGCGTTCCCCGCGCTCGAGCGCTGGATCATGAGCGGCCACGACGCCGACCTGCTCCGGCACATGGGCTACTACGATCCCGAGATCGTTCCGCTCAGCACGAAGCTCCGGGACCGCAAGGGCGAGATCGTCCGGATCGGGCGGGACGCGCGCGAGCAGCTGACCTCGGCCAACCTGCGGCTCGTGGTCTCGATCGCCAAGAAGTACATCGGCCGGGGGATGAGCTTCCTGGACCTGATCCAGGAAGGCAACATCGGCCTGATCCGGGCGGTCGAGAAGTTCGACTACGAGAAGGGCTTCAAGTTCTCCACCTACGCGACGTGGTGGATCCGCCAGGCGATCACCCGCGCGATCGCCGACCAGGCCCGCACGATCCGGATCCCGGTGCACATGGTGGAGACGATCAACCGGCTGATCCGGGTCTCCCGGCAGCTGCTCCAGGAGCTGGGCCGCGAACCCACCGTGGAGGAGATCGCCGAGGCGATGTCCAAGGGCCAGGAGGTCGTGGTCACGCCGGAGAAGGTCCGCGAGATCATCAAGGTCTCCCAGGAGCCGGTCTCGCTGGAGACGCCGATCGGCGAGGAGGAGGATTCCCACCTGGGCGACTTCATCGAGGATCGCGGCGCGCTTGCGCCCGCGGAGGCAGCCTCGCACCAGCTGCTCAAGGAGCAGGTGGAGGCGGTGCTCGACTCGCTGACCGGCCGCGAGCGCCGCGTCCTGCAGCTCCGCTTCGGGCTGGTGGACGGCCGGGCCCGGACGCTGGAGGAGGTCGGCAAGGAGTTCAACGTCACGCGGGAGCGGATTCGCCAGATCGAGGCGAAGGCGCTCCGCAAGCTCCGCCACCCGTCCCGCTCGCGCAAGCTCAAGGACTACCTGGAGTAGGGGAGCCGACCCACGTCCGGCCGCGGTCGCGCGCCGATGACCGGGCCCGACCCGGCCTCAGACCCGCCGCGGGCGCCCGCGACCTCGAGTTCGTCAGGACTGGCCGTCCAGCACCCGGCGGCGATGCTGTACGGCCCTGGTCACGTGGTCGTCTACGGCAACCCGCCGTTCCGGGAGCTGTTCGGCGAGTGCTGTGTCGGGCTCCCGGCCGCCGAGGCGCTCCTCGATCTGCCACGGGCCGCGTTCGAGATGATGGATCTCGTGTACCGCGAAGGGCGGCCCTTCGCTCGCTGGATCACGCTGGGCGGCGCCCCGTGGCGGCTCACCGTCGCCGAGCGCCGCGATCCGGCGACCGGCGGTGTCTACGGGATCGCCATCCACCTCGTCCCCCGTGAGCGCGACTGATCGGGAGCCCTCAAGCTCGGAGCCACTGCCACGCGTGGCACGCGACCGGCCCGTACCAGGGCCCCGACCGGCCCGTACCCAGCCCGGCCCCGCAGCCCGGCCCGCTCCGGCGCACCCGTATGGCGGGCTCCGTCACCGCCGCGGTGAGCCGCGGAAGATCGACGGGTCGCCCGGCGCGTCACCCGTGGCGATCGGCATTCCGGACTGCGTCCAGTCGCTATAGGACCCCGGGTAGAGGAGGGGGTCGGGGAGCCCGGCGGCGCGCATGCCGAGCGCGAGCTGGCACGCGTTCACGCCGCTGCCGCACGAGACGACGACCTGCCCTGCCGCGCCGGTCTCGCCGGGGGGAAGCGCCCCAACCCCCATGCCCTCGAACCGGGCTGTCAACGCGGCCCGGGCAAGGAAGCGTCCATCGCCCGCCAGGAGCTCGGCAGTCGGCAGGCTCCGGGCGGTCGGGATGTGGCCGGGGATCCGGTCGATCGGCTCCACGTCGCCGCGGTAGCGCTCGCGGGCGCGGGCATCCAGAAGGGACACCTCGCCCAGCCGTGCCGCCAGCGAGACGCGGTCGATCGTCCGCGGCCAGGCGGCCCCCGCCTCCGGCGTCGGGACCGGTTCCGCCGCGGCGAACGTGGGCACCTCCGCGGTCACGGGCAGGCCCGCCGCCTGCCACGCGTCGATCCCGCCGTCGAGGACGGCGGCCCCGGCGTACCCGAGCGCGTCGAGCATCCACCACAGGCGCGCCGCCACCGTTCCGCCGGCGTCGTCGTAGGCGACCACCCGGTGTCCCCGGCCGATGCCGAGCGCGCCGAGCGCCGCGGCGAACGCGGCCGGGTCGGGAAGTGGATGGCGACCCGGCCCCACGGGGGCCGTCAGCACCGTCTCGAGATCCACGAACACGGCGCCCGGCAGGTGCGCCGACGCATAGGCAGCGCGGCCCGCGGCGGGGGCCGCCAGCGACCAGCGCACGTCCGCGATCCGGAGGTTCGGGTCGTCGATGGCCGCCGCAAGCTCCGCGACCGAGATCAGGCTCACGCCGCGAGTATCGCATCGACGGGAGGTATCGGCTCTCGCGCCACAGGTGCCCCCGGCGGATCGGCCGGCCGAACCTTCGGCGCTGTCGAACCTTCGGCGCCCTGGATCCCGTGCTATTCTTCCCGGCGGCGCGGCCCAGGCCGCCCGATGCGCGCCCGCCCGTGCCGCGGCGGACGCCTCCGCTCCGGCGTAGCTCAGTGGTAGAGCGGGCGACTGTTAATCGCTTGGTCGTAGGTTCGAATCCTACCGCCGGAGCCACTGTCCTGAGTCGCGACATGTGCGACACGTGAGTCGCAACAAGCGCCTACGGTCTCAGGGAGAAGGGACGAGTCGCGCTCCATCACTGGGAACGTGAAGCGGCCGGAAGGGCACTCCCTCCCGGCCGCGTTCTGTTTGCCGTAGCGATTCGGCCTTGGTCGTCAGGTGACGACCTTCACGTTCGGTATGCCGTCTCGCCTATTGCGTGAGTCCGGCGCACTGGCCGATCGCCTTGCCCCCGACGATGTTGGGCTGCCCTTTGTCGGTGGGGTTGACCTGCGCGGCAGGGGTGTTGCCGAGGCAGACCAGGTTGCCAGCGATGGTGTTCGTCTGCACCTCGGTCGAGTCCGGGTCCATCCCCGGCGCGCCCAGCGCCCCTGACCCAGCCGGCCCTGGAGTCGACAGGCTCACGTCCATGTTGACGATCACGTTCCCGTCGACGTTGTTGCGGATGACGCCGAGCCAGCCGCCCTGCCAGCCCTGGATGATCAGGTTTCCACCGATCGTGTTGTCCTTGATGGGGAAGTTGCGGGAGGCTGCCGCCGGCGGCATTGGCGACGCGCCGCCAATCGATATCACGTTGCCCGCCACGCTGAGATTGCCCAGGTAGAGGGTCAGGGGATTGATGGCGACGATGCTCCCGCCCACGGTGTCGGGTCCCAGCGTGCCCGCGGCTGCGTTGTAGCCCAGGCCCAGGATCGCACCCTTGCCGACCAGGACGTTGCCGGTGATGTCCACCTCGGCCTTCGAGGCGGCGTGGTCGTTGAGGACGGCGCCCTTGGCGACGACCAGGTTGCCGTTGATCTGCACCGTCGCATTGTCGGCAATGGTGCACATGCCGGTCACGGTGAAGCTTGTCCAGGTGCCCGTGTGGATGCTGCCACCCGAGCAGGTTCCCGGGCCCAGCTTGGCTGCGAGCGCCGTACCAGGCAACGCCATGGCAAGGAGAGCCACAACGGTGCCGAGTAGAAGGGTCTTCCTGCGCATGACAGCGCCTCCTCCTGCGCGCCCAACGGCACCTCCGAACCCTGATAGCAGTCGACGACCCATTCTCCGATCCCTTCTCGCCGGAGTCCGGCGACCATGACCGAACGCGCCCATCACTACACTTCCACGACGAGCTCGTAGACCTCGGCGGTCGGATGGCCCGCCCGCTCGTGGATGCGAATGACGGATTCGCGCGACGGCCCGCTGGCAAGGCAGAACACCTTGCCCCGCTCGGGATCGAGCCACGCACGCTCGAAATGCACGCCCTCGTCCGCCTCGATCGCGAGGTCGCGCTCGTGGGCCTCCTTCAGCTGCTCGGCGGTGACGCCGAAGAAGCCCGAGTGGACGTCCATGAAGTTCGCCATGTCAACCCCCTGTGCGAGCGCCTCGACCAACGGGGTCGGCGCCTCATGGACGCAGCGTCGACCACCGAAGCCGAGAGGTCATCAGTCGAATGACCGATGACCTCGGCTGCACCTGACCTACACTTCGCTGCCATGCACGCCGCGCTGAGAACCGTCCGCTGCCCGCTCCTCGTCGGGCGTGACGACCTGCTCGGGCTCGCAGATCGGCGGCTCGACGACGCCATCGCCGGCCGTGGCCAGCTCCTCCTGCTTGCCGGTGAGGCCGGGATCGGCAAGACCCGGCTGCTGGGCGCCATCCGGCGCAAGGCGGAGGCCCGCGGCTTCTCGGCGGTCGCTGGGGCCGTGTCGCCTCAGGACCGCGACGTTCCGGCAGCCTCGATTCTGGACCTGGCGCGGTCGATGACCCGACTCGCTCCCTTCGCCGCGCTGGGCCGGAAGCTCCTCGATCTGGCCGACTCGACCAAAGCGGCCGAGCACGTCCAGCGTCGACGCCTGGTGATGGGCATCGTCGAGCGGATCCTCTTCTCGCTGCCCGGCCCGACGATGCTGGCGTTCGAGGATCTGCAGTGGGCCGACGACGTGAGCCTCGAGGTCATCGCGGAGCTGGCCCGCCAATCCCGCGACCGGCAGCTCCTCTTGACCGGCGACTATCGAACCGACGAAGTGGCGCCCGGCGCGAGCCTTCGGGACTGGCGGGCCCGGCTCATCACCCAGCGGATCGCGGAGGAGGCCCGGCTCGCCCCGCTGACCAAGGACGAGACCGCCCTGGTCGCGACGCTGATCCTCGACACGGGGCTCCCGGCGCCGCGAGAGGTCGCCGACGCGGTGTTCGAGCGGACGGATGGCATCCCGCTCCACATCGAGGAACTTCTCGGCGCCTTGAGCGCCGAGGCCCGAGCGAGCGGGGCCGCGATCCGGGAGGCGACCGTGCCCGATACGATCGAGGATGCCGTCATCGCCCGGATCGCGCAGCGCTCGCCCGAGGCGCAGGCGGTCGCCCGTGCCGGGGCCGTCATCGGTCGCTGCTTCGTCCCTGAGGTCCTCGCCGGGATCATGGACGTGCCGCCGGAGACGCTCGAGGCGCCGCTGCAGGAGCTCGTCGACTACTTCGTCCTTGACCCACCCGGGCTGCGCGGCCTCTATGACTTCCGCCACCAGCTCCTGCGCGACGCGCTCTACCGCACGATCCCGACCTGGGAGCGTCGCCGCTTCCACGCTCGGGCCGGCGAGTTCGGGGCACTGCTCGAGGGGGCGTCGGAGATCCACGCCTCTGTTCATTACGAACGTGCCGGTCTCCGCCGCCAGGCGTTCGAGGCGGCGCTCGCTGGCGCCCGCGAGGCGGCGCGGCTCTCGGCCCACCGCGAGGCCTTCGAGCTCTACGGGCGCGCCGTTGCCAACATGCCGAGCGACCTCGACGACGCCGGCCGCGGCGCACTCCTCGAAGCGTATGCCGACGAAGCCGGGGCGATCGAATCGAACGAGCTCGCCGAGCAGATGAGTCGCGGCGCCCGCACGGCCTACCTGGCCGCCGAACGGCCGGCCAACGCCGCCGGGGTGCTCGTCACGGTGCTCGGCGTCTGGCGTCGCGAGGCCCGGTCGGTCGTCGAGCGGTCCGACTTGGCCGCCGCGCTCTTCCAGGAGATCGAAGCGCTCCCTCCGAGCAGGGATCTGGAGATCGCACGCGCCTGGCTGTACGACGAGTGGACGCGGATCCACCTGGACACCGTTTCGGTCGATCCGGCCCGCTCGACCACCGAGATGTTGCGCGGGATTGCGACGGCGCTGAACGGTGACGCCGATCTGATCCAGGCGAACGCTTTCACGGCGATGGTCGACGTCCTCGATGGCCGGGTCGCCGAAGGGCTCGACGGGATCTCGTCCGCCGCCCACGACGCCCAGCGAGCGGGCTTCGAGGATGCCGGGGTCACCGCATTCCGCGACGCCGCCACGCTGGCCTTCCGAACGATGGAGTACCGGCGAGCCCACCGATTCCTTGCCGAGGGGTTGCGCTATGCCGACGCGATCGAGCAGTCACATTGTCGCCACGTGATGAGCGCGATATCCGCGCTCGTCGACTGGGCGGGCGGCGAGTGGGGCGATGCGGCCACGGCTGCCCGCCAGACGATGGCCGACCAGGGGTCGCGGCGGTCCGTGACGATGGCGCGATGGGCGGTCGGGTACGTGGCCCTTGGCCAGGGGGACTTCCAGACCGCCGAGGCGGAGTTGCAAGCTGCACTGGCGGTCGGCGAGGAAAGTGGTGCGGTCGACCTGGTCCTCCCGCCGCTCTGGGGGCTCGCCGAGGCCGCCCTCCTCGCCGACCACCCCGCCGAGGCAGCGGCGCTGTGCCAGCATGCCCTGGAGTGCGCACGGGCGACGGGCGAGCGGGCCCTTCTGGTGCCGTTCGTCGTCACCGGCGTCCGTGCTGAGCAGGCATCCGGCCGACCCGCGGCTGCGGAAGCGTGGCTCAGGGCCTGCGTCGAGCAGCTCTCGGCGTTGCCGGTCGTGGCGTCCGCGGCTCTCGACCACGGCAAGGGCCTGGTCGCGCTCGCCGCAGGCGCGACCGATGTGGCGCGCCGTGCACTGAAGACCGCGGTGGATGGTTGGGACGGAAAAGGGCGGATCTGGGAGGCGACCTGGGCACGCCTCGACCTCGCGAACTGTCTTGCGCGTCTGAACCGGTTTGCCGACGCCCTGGTACTGGCCGTCGAAGCTCGAGCCGTCGCATCGCGACTTGACAGCCGGCCACTCGCGGATCGGGCAGATGCGGTGCATCGGATGGCGCGCGGTCACGGATCGGTCGACGAACCGTGGCGCCCGTTGACGGCCCGCGAGTTCGAAGTGGCGCGGTTGATCACGGAAGGGCTGACGAACGCCGAGATCGCCGGCGAGCTGTCGATCGCGCCGAAGACCGCCAGCAGTCACGTGGAGCACATCCTGGCCAAGCTCGGTGCGTCGCGGCGGGCAGAGATCGCCGCCTGGGCAAGTTCCGTGGGTCGCGCGCCGGGACGTTGACCGGAGACGGCCAGGGAGCGTGTTAACCGAGGGCGGGCGTCAACGCCGGACCGCACCCCGCACGAGACGCTCGCCCGTCAGCGCCGCGCGCAACCGACGCTCGACGTCCGGCGGCGTCACGCCATCCCAGAGGCGGTCGAGTCCCAGGAGGGCGACCCCAACCACCGGTGGCGCGGCCAGGCGTGACACCCGCGCTGCCGGCGCGATCGCGGCGATTCTCGACTCGATCCGCTCGTAGAACGCGCGGTCCTCCGTCCGGAAGACGCCGCCGGCGAGGACGACGTCGGGGCCGCGTCGCTGGAGGCGAAGTCGCCGGATTGCGGCTCCAGCCCAGGCCACGATCTCATCGGCGAGTCGGTCCACGATGGCGCGAGCGACCGCGTCGCCCGTCGCGGCGGCCTCGAAGACGAGCGGAGCGATCTCGAGGAGCCGGTCGCCTGCGACCCGTCCCCGGTACATCGCGGCGGTCAGGGAACGGGGTCGAGCCACCCCGAAATGCGCGGGCACGGTCCGTGCCAGGACGGTCGCGGGACCGCGTCCGTCCTCAGCCCGCACCGCCGCCGCGAGCCCCTCAAGGCCCACCGATCCGCCGCCGCCCCAGTCGCCGGAGATGTCGCCGAGGGCGTCGAAGCGGGCCGTCCGGCCGTCCGGCGCCACGCCGAGGCAGTTCATCCCGCTGCCGCAGATGACGCAGATC
>JARLHH010000099.1 GCA_031292335.1 Candidatus Limnocylindrales bacterium
CAGGCGGCCGTGGGCGATCTCCCAGATGACGCGGTCGGCGGCCTGGGCGGCCAGACGGAGCAGCCCGATCTCGTCGTCGTCCTTGACGATCCGCAGCTCGCGCAGCACGAGGGACGCGGACACGAACGCCGCGCCAGGCAATACGGCCTGGAGCCGCAGGAGGTGGAGGGCCCAGAGGCGGTCCGAGACGGCGATCCGGCCGACGGTCGTGCGGCCGGTCGGCGCGGCCGGGATCCCTCCGCGCACGATGTCGGCGACCCGGTCCACCGGGTCCTCCGTCTCCTCCCAGGTCTCCACGTCGATCCATGCCCCGCCGACGCCGGGACACCCGCGGGCGGGCGTCGCCTCGACCCGGGGCGCGACGAGCGTCGGCCGGCCCGACGCCGGGATGACGAGCATGGTGAGCCGCTCGAGCGGCATCGCGTCGTAGCCGGCGAGGTAGGCCAGGTCGGGCCCGACCCCCACCAGGAGCGCGTCGAGGCCCGCCGCGGCGACGCCCTCGGCGGCGCGCGCAAGCCGAGCTCCGTACCGCGCCTCCGGGATGCGGGGACGGACCACGGGCGCCACGGAGGCGGGAGGGACGGGGCCGGTCATCCTGCACGTACCTCGGCGCTCGGAGGTGGGGTGGCTGGGCCGGCCGCGGGCGCCGGCGCTGGCACGGTCGCAGCCGCAGGCTCGGCCGTCACGGGCGGTGCGGGCACCATTGCCGGCACGGCGAGCGAGCCGGGAGCGGGCGCCGGCACGCCGAGCCAGGCGGCCAGCTTCGCGTGGCCGTTCTCGAACAACGTCCGGTAGGCGAAGACCGACTCGGCGCCCGCCTCCAGGGCGGCCCGTCGAGACGCGGCGTCGTCGTGCTGTCCGACGCAGAGGACCCGGAGCCCGGCGGCTGTCGCCAGCCGCACGGCCGCGATCCCGTCGTAGGCACGGGCCGTGAGGTCCACCAGCGCATGCGTCGGCCGGCCGCCGGACGGCCCGGTGGACAGGTCGAGGCCGACGGCGGCGGCGAAGGCGTCCGCGGACGCGACGCGGATCGGGCTCACCCCGAGAGTCCGGAGCTGGCCGACGAGCCGGGTGGCCCAGATGAGATCGTCGGCGAGGACGACGACGCGAAGGACGCCCGCCGGGCGCTCGTCCCTCGCCACGGTCACTGGACGGTCCAGGTCTCGCCGGAGCGGAGAAGCCGGGCCAGGTCCCCCGGTCCCTGCCTGGCGATCGCATCGCGGATCTGGGCATCCACGAGCTCGTCGTGGGTAGGTCGCGGCACGTTCCGGATCACGCCGATCGGCACGGGGAACTCGGGCCAGTAGATCCGGGCGAGCATGTTGTGGATCGTGGGGTCCTCGCTCGTCTCGTCGTGGACGAGGATGTCGTCGAGCGTGATCCCGTCCTCGCCGACCCGCACGATCTCCGGCCGGAGCCCGTCGAGCCTGATCCCGAGGTCGCGGTTCTTCCCGAAGATCATCGGCTTGCCGTGCTCCAGGATGAGCATCCGGTCGTCGCGAACGTCCCGGTCCGTGAAGGCCCGGTGGGCCCCATCGTTGAAGATGTTGCAGTTCTGGAGGACCTCCACGAAGGCGGAGCCGCGGTGGAAGCCGGTCCGCTCCAGGACGCCCTGCAGGTGCTCCGTCTGCGTGTCGACCGAACGCGCCACGAAGCTGGCCTCGGCGGCCAGCGCCACCACGAGCGGGTGGATGGGATAGTCCGCCGAGCCGGTCGGCGTGGACTTGGTCTTCTGGCCGAACTCGGTGGTCGGGGACGCCTGGCCCTTCGTCAGCCCGTAGATCCGGTTGTTGAACATCACCACCCGGATGTCGACGTTGCGGCGCATCGAATGGAGGATGTGGTTGCCACCGATCGAGAGCGCGTCGCCATCCCCGGTGACCACCCACACCATCAGCTCCGGCCGGGCCTCCTTGAGGCCCGTGGCGATCGTCGGCGCCCGGCCGTGGATCGAATGGAACCCGTAGGTGTTCATGTAGTAGGGCAGGCGGCCGGAGCAGCCGATCCCCGAGATGAAGACGATGTTCTCCCTGGGCACCCCGAAGTCGGGCATGACCTTCTGGGTCTGGGCGAGGATCGAGTAGTCGCCGCAGCCGGGGCACCAGCGGACCTCCTGGTCGCTGGCGAAGTCCTTGCGGGTGAGCTTGCTGGGAGCCGCGTCCGCCAGGGACGGGGCGAGCTGGTCGGTCATCTGGTCGGCCTCACCGGTCTCCGAGCACCTGCTCGGCCTTCGCCTGGATCTCGCTGATCTGGAACGGCTTGCCCCGGACGAGGTTGAAGCCCTCCGCATCCACCAGGAACATCGACCGGATCAGCATCCGGAGCTGGCCCAGGTTGAGCTCCGGGATCAGCACCCGCTCGTAGGCGCGGACCACCTCACCGGTGTTGGCAGGGAACGGGTTGAGGTGGCGCAGGTGCGCGTGGGCGACCTTCAAGCCCCGGCCCTGGAGGCGCTCGACGGCGCTCCGGATCGCGCCGTAGGTGCTGCCCCAGCCCAGGATGAGGAGCTCGCCCTCCGGCGGCCCGAACACCTCCAGGGGCGGGATGTCGCGGGCGATCCGGGCGATCTTCTCGGCGCGCAGCAGCTGCATCCGGTGGTGGTTGTCCGGGTCGTAGCTGATCGTTCCCAGGATGTCCAGCTTCTCCAGGCCGCCGATCCGGTGCTCGAGACCCGGCGTGCCGGGGATCGCCCAGGGTCGGGCAAGTGTCTCGGGATCGCGCTCGTAGGGGTAGAAACCTGCCCGCTCGGTCCGGTTCGCGACCCGCAGGTCGGCCAGCGAATCGAGCTCCGGAATCCGCCATGGCTCGGAGCCGTTGGCGAGGAACGCGTCGGACAGGTAGACCACCGGCGTCATGTGGTGGAGCGCGATCCGCCAGGCCTCGATGGCGAGGTCGAAGCACTCGGCGGGCGTGGCGGGCGCGATCACCGGGATGGGCGACTCGCCGTTGCGGCCGAACAGCGCCTGGAGCAGGTCGCCCTGCTCGGTCTTGGTCGGCATCCCGGTCGACGGTCCGGCGCGCTGCACGTCGACCACGACGAGTGGCAGCTCCACCATCACCGCGAGCCCGAGCATCTCCGCCTTGAGGGCCATCCCCGGCCCGGACGTCCCGGTGAGTCCCAGCGCGCCGCCGTAGCTGGCGCCGAGCGCCGCTCCGATGGCGGCGATCTCGTCCTCCGCCTGGAACGTCTTGATCCCGAAGTTCTTCCAGGCGGACAGGTAGTGGAGGATCTCCGACGCGGGCGTGATCGGGTACGAGGCGTAGACGAGCTGGCGGTCGGCCAGCCTCGCGGCGGTGAGCATCCCGAGCGCGGTCGCCTCGTTGCCGGTGATGTTGCGGTACGTGCCGGGGGCGAGCTGGGCCGGCGCCACCCGGTACGTCTCGTGGAAAAGCTCGGTCGTCTCGCCGAAGGCGTAGCCCGCGTTGAGCGCCCGCCGGTTGGCCTCGGCGATCATCGGCCGGCTGCCGAACTTCTCCTCGATCCAGGCCAGCGTCGTCTCCATGGTTCGGCCGTAGAGCCAGAACATGAGGCCCAGCGCGAAGAAGTTCTTGGTCAGGTCCACCTGCTTGCTGGTCATGTCCAGCCCGTCGAGCGCCCGGGCGTTGAGCGTGGAGACCGGGATCTCGAAGACCGTGTACGCGCGCAGCGAATCATCGGCCAGCGGGCTCGTCGCGTAGCCCGCCTTGGCGAGGTTCGGCGGCGTGAACGCGTCGCTGTTGACGATGATCGCCCCGCCGGGCACGAGGTCGCGGACGTTCGCCCGGAGGGCCGCCGGGTTCATGGCGACCAGGACGTCGGGGGCGTCGCCGGGCGTGTGGATCTCGCTGGCGCTGAACGAGATCTGGAAGCCTGAGACGCCGGGGATCGATCCGGCCGGCGCCCGGATCTCGGCCGGGTAGTCCGGCAGCGTGCTGATGTCGTTGCCGAACACCGCCGCGGCCCGGGAGAACTGGGTTCCGGTCAGCTGCATCCCGTCGCCGGAATCGCCCGCGAACCGGATCGTGACCCGATCCAGCTCCTGGACCGGGACATCGTGCGCCTTCGTGCTCGTCACGGGACCTGCAGGCTCCTTCACACGGCGGCGCAGGACGGGTTGGACGCGGCCGGATGCGGCCGTCTGCCCGGGGCGAGGCACGCCGAGAACTGGCCCCAAGCGTAGCGCACGAGGATGGGTTCGTCAGATCACGGCGCGGCGTCCGGCCGAGCCGGCGGACTCGGGGGCGGAGGCGCGGGCGACCTGGTCGGGGGACGGACGTCCCCGGGCCCGAGCGCCGTCTGCAGCCCCGACGTCTTCGGACCGCGCGTTCGGCCCAGCGGTCGCACGACGGGCTGGCGCGCTTGCTAGGCTCCAGCGGTGGATCGTCGCCGGGCCCTGGGAGTCGCGCTCGCGGCTGCGTCCGCCTGTGGGTACGGGTCGGGCCCGCTCTTCGCGAAGAGCGTCTACGGGGCCGGCCTCGACTGGCTGGCGCTGCTGTACTGGCGCTTTCTGCTGGCCGGGCTGCTCGTCTGGGCCTGGGCGCTGCTCGTGCCGGCGAACCGGGCCGCGCTGCGCCGGCTGCCGCGCCGGCGGCTCGTCGCCCTCCTCGGGCTCGGGGCGTTCTTCGTGGGCAACGCCGGCACCTACTACGCCGCGCTGGAGTACATCTCCGCGTCGCTCGCATCGCTGATCGTCTACATGTACCCGGCGCTGGTCGCGGTGCTGTCGATCCGCTTCGGGAACGGGCTGCACGGCCGCCGGCCGTGGACCGCCCTCGGGATCGTGACCACCGGGGTCGTGCTCACGCTCGGCGGCATCGAGACGCATGCCGAGCTTATCGGCCTCGTGCTCATCGTCGTCTCCCCGTGCCTCTACGCCGTGTACATCATCCTGGCGGCCCGCCTGGCCGGCGAGCGGCGCGGAGAGACGGCCAGCGAACGGACCGGCGGCATCGGCGCAGAGACGCGCCCGGCCGTGGCGTCCGCCCTCATGATCAGCGCGACCTTCGTCGTGGTGGCGCTGCTGGCGGTCGCGACCGGCGAGCCGACCGTCCCGTGGCGGGTGCCGGGCGGCGCCTGGTACGGCCTGGCCGGGATCGCCGTCTTCTCGACCGCGCTCGCGATCTCCGCCTTCTACGCAGGCACGGCCCGGATCGGCGCGGCGCAGGCGGCGCTCGTGTCGACCGTCGAGCCCGTGTGGACGATCACCCTGGCCACGATCCTGTTCGGCGAGCGCCTTTCGCCGGTGCAGCTGGTCGGCGGGTTGCTCGTGCTGGTGGGCGTGATCGTGGCCCAGACGACCCCCGGCGCGACCACGTCGGCGGTCGTCGAGGAAGCCTGAGCGGGCCCGCGCGCGCAATGTCACCTGGAGAGGAGCAGGCGATGGCCGAGATCGAGACCCAGGCGGCACGCGACGGGACCGCGTTGCTCACTCGGCGCTGGCCCGTTGCCGGTGCGCCATGGGCGACGCTCCTGGTGGTCCACGGCCTCGGCGAGCACTCCGGCCGCCACGAGGCGACCGCGGGGCGTTTCGCCGCGGCCGGCATCGCCGTCACCTCCTACGACCAGCGGGGATGCGGCGCCTCGGCCGGGCGGCGCGCGGACGTGGAGCGGTGGGCCAGCTTCCTGGACGACATCGAGGACCGGCTGGCCGCGTCGCGGCGGGCCGGCCTGCCGGCCGCGATCTACGGCCATTCGCTCGGCGGGCTCCAGGTCGCCGACTACCTGCTGGACCGGCGCCCGCTGCCGGACGTCGCGATCCTCTCGGCACCGGCGCTCGGCTCGAACGTCGGACCGGTCCTCCGGAGGGCGATGCCGCTCCTGGCGACGGTCCTCCCCCGCCTCGCGGTCGGGAACCCGTGGGACGGCGCGGCGCTGTCGCGCGACCCGGCGATCGGCGCGGCGGTGGCCGCCGACCCGCTCTGCGAGCCCCGGACCAGCCTGCGGCTGGGGAGCCGGCTGTTCGAGGCGATGGACCGCGTGCGCGAGCGGCTGGCCGAACGCGGCGGCTTCCCGCTCCCCGTCCTGCTGGTCCACGGGGCCGCGGACACGCTCGTGCCAACCGAAACGAGCGCGTACGCGGGCACCTACCCGTCCGTGGAGCGCCGGCTCTACCCGGACGTGCGCCACGAGCCGCACCACGACCCGGTGGACGGGGCGCGCGTGGTGGACGAGATGACGGCCTGGCTCCGGGAGCGCCTGAGCGCCTGATCGCGTCAGCGCGTCAGCGCGCCGCGGCCCGCCGGTCAGGCCGCGGGACCGCGGCCCTCCTTGAGGAGGCTGCGCAGCAGGAACGTCACGTTGGCGGGCTTCTCGGCCAGCCGGCGCATGAAGTACGGGTACCACTCGGTCCCGTACGGAACGTAGACCCGGACCCGCTGTCCGCGCCGGAGCAGCTCCGCCTGGAGATCGCGGCGCACGCCGTAGAGCATCTGGAACTCGTACCGTTCCGGGGGGATCCCTTCGGCGTCGACGAAACGGAGCAGGCGCCCGATCAGGCGCCCGTCGTGGGTCGCCAGCGCCGGGTAGGCCCCGTCGCGCAGCAACCGGCGGGCGAGCGTCTCGTAGGACGCGTCGACCTCCTCGCGGGCACGGAACGCGACCGATGCCGGCTCGTTGTACGCCCCCTTGCAGAGGCGCACCCGGGCTCCCTCGGCGATGAGCGCCTCGATGTCGGCGCCGCTGCGGCGCAGGGCCGCCTGGATCACCACGCCCGTCTCGGGGTTGATCGGGCGCAGCTCGCGCCAGATGGCGAGGGTTCGGTCGGTCTTCGAATGCTCCTCCATGTCGACCCGGACGAACGCTCCGAGCGCCGCCGCCGCGCGCATGACCCGGGCGACGGTCTCGAGACACACGTCGCGCGAGATGTCGAGGCCCATCTGGGTCAGCTTGAGGCTGACATTGCGGTCCAGCCCGCGGTCGGCGAGCGCCCCGAGCGTCTCCTCGTATCGTCCGGCCGCGCTTCCGCACTCCTCCGCCGATGCGACGGATTCGCCGAGGACGTCGACGGTCGTCATGAAGCCGGCGCCCCGCAGCCGCTCGAGCGACTCCAGCACTTCGGGGAGCGTCTCGCCGGCCACGAAGCGGCCGACCATGGGACGGGTCACCGGCACGTTGACCGCCAACCGGCCAAGCGACCGGCGGTGGGACAGGCCCACGAAGAGCGAACGGAGCGCCCGCTCCGGGGCGTCGTGGAGCATGCCGTTCGCGGTCATCGAGTGCCTCCGGGAGATCCGCCGGCGTCGGCTGCCGGCGCGGCACGAATCTACCGCGCCGGCAGCGCGTGGATCGGGGCCGTCCGCAGGCCGGTCAGGTGGTCGGGGGCGGCTCGCCCGCGAGGTGGCGCTTCAGCCAGGCGAGGATGCGCGCGTAGGCGTCGCGCCGATTCTCGCGGCGCTCCCAGCCGTGCGCCTCGTCGGCGTACCAGTGCACCTCGTGGTACTTGCCCTCGATCTCGAGCGCCTCGACCATCTTCTCGGTCATCAGCGGGACGACCCGTCGGTCCTTCCGCCCGTGGAGGAGCAGGAGCGGCGCCTCGATCCGTTCGGCGCGATAGAGCGGTGAGCCACGCCGGTAGAGGTCCGCCTTGGCCGGGTCGTCCGGCGATCCCATCATGCGCTGGAGGTCGAGCCTGCCCTCCCGATCTCCGTGCCGAAAGCTCTCGGCGATCTCGGAGTCGCCGAACAGGTCGACCCCGGCCGACCACATCGACGGCTCCTCCACCAGCGCACAGAGGGTGAGATAGCCGCCGTACGATCCGCCGTACATCGCGAGCCTGCCGTTCGACCACGGCTGGGCGCTGGCCCACCGGGCGGCGTCGATGACGTCGTGGACGTCCGCGTGGCCCCACTCGTCGTTGTTCGCGTGGCGGAACGCGCGCCCGTAGCCGGTGGAGCCGCGGAAGTCCACCGACAGGTAGGCAAAGCCCTCGGACACCAGCAGGTCACGGAAGGGGACCCAGTCCCGGAACGCCTGCCAGGTCGGGCCGCCGTGAACGTGGACGACCGTGGGGACGCTGCGCCCGCCCCGTCGCCCGGTCGCGGCCGCTGGCCGCCAGAGCGTCACGGGAATCGCCAGGCCGTCGCGTGCCGCGATGGTCAGGTGCTCGCTCTCGACGAACCCGCCTGTCTGGAGCGCCGCGGGGCGGCTCCGGGTGAGGCGGCGGGCGCGGCGCGCGAGCGTCCCGTCCGGAGCCGGGACGGGCAGGATCCACAGATCCTCGGGCTCCCGGCACGACTCTCCGACCGCGAGGATGCCGCTGCCATCGGGCAACCAGGCGACCGCGAGCCAGACGCCGTCGAACGGGTCGATCCGTACCGCCGCACCGGTACCCGCCCCCGCGTCGCCGACGGGCTGCTTCCGCGGCCGGCCGGGCCGCCGCTTGAGCGGCGCGACGCCCGCCAACGGGGCCACCTGGAGCGCCTGGTACCCCTCGTGAACCACCACGTGCACGAACCGGGTCCCATCGGGCGACGGCAGCGGCGCCACCCCGAAGCCGCCGCCGGGAGAGCCGTGCTCCACCGCCCCGGCCGTGAGGACCCTGCGTTCCATCCCGTCTTCCATGACCGACACGACCTGGAACCAGCCGTCCGCGTCGCTGAGGAGGAGCAGGCCGCTGCCGTCCGGGAGCCAGCGCGCCCCGGTGGCCCACTCGGCGTCCCCCGCGACCGTGCGCTCCTCGCCCGAGGCGAGATCGACGATCGTGACCTGGCTCGTCCGCAGGTCCGCCCGGCGCTGGGCGGTGAGCGCCAGCCGGGTCCCGTCCGGCGACCAGGCGAAGTCCTCGATGTCCACGCCGGCCGGCGTGATCGGGCGCGGCTCAGGCGTCACGGATCGGGCGGGTGGGCGGCCGCGACGAGGCAGCGGCGCGTCCTGCAGCCAGACCTGGCTCCAGCCCCGCCGACGCGAGATGAAGGCGAGCTGCCGGCCGCCCGGAGCCCAGCGCGGCGCGCGGCTTCCGGCTGGATGGTCGGTCACCACGCTGGGCCGGCTGCCGTCGGCCCCGATCAGCCAGATCGCGTCGTCGCGCACGTAGGCGAGGTGCGCGCCGTCGGGCGCCCACTGCGGGTCCGAGACGGCCTTCTCCGACGCGGTCAGCTGCCGGGCCGCGCCGCTGCGCAGCTCGAGGATGAAGACCTGCCGGGTCCCTCCGGCCTCGGCCGTGCAGGCGACCCGCCGGCCATCCGGCGAGAGGCGCGGCTCGCGGGGCGAGTCGCAGGCGACGATCTGCTCGATCGAGAGCCCGCCGGTGC
>JARLHH010000100.1 GCA_031292335.1 Candidatus Limnocylindrales bacterium
AGCTATGACGGCGAGCATCCGGGCGAGCTGCGCCGGGCGCTCCGCCGGGCGCTCAACCACGAGCTCGCGCGCCTCTACGCCGCCTGGAACGTCGACCGTCACCAGGTCGTCGAGGTGGTGGTGGTGGGCAACGCAACCATGCGCGATCTCGCCTTCGGGCTGGACGTGGAACCGATCGGGCGGTCGCCGTACCGGTCCACGACCGAGACGGCCTGGCGTGACGGCCAGGTCGTGTCCACCGCGCTCGACCGGCGCGCCCACGAGCTCGGCATCCTGGTCCACCCGGGCGCACGCGTCTGGGGCGCACCGCTCATCGCCTGCCACGTCGGCGCGGACGCGGCGGCCGACCTCGTCGCCACGGACGGCGAGGCTGTCCCGTTTCCGCGGATGCTGGTCGACGTGGGCACGAACACGGAGGTGATCCTGTCCGACGGGAAGCGGACGCTGGCCTGCTCCTGCCCGGCGGGGCCGGCCTTCGAGGGCGGGCTCGTCCGCTACGGGATGCCCGGCGCGGAGGGCGCCATCGAGTCCGTTCGTCGCGTGAACGGCGCGTTCACCGTGCGCACGATCGGCGACGTGGAGCCGCAGGGGATCTGCGGCTCCGGGCTGGTGGACCTGCTCGCCGAGCTGCGCCGGACCGGCGCCATGAACGAGCGCGGCGCCTTCGTCGACGGCGGCACGGCCGTAACCGTGGTGCCGGACCGCGGCATCACGCTCTCGCGGGCCGACGCCAGCCACCTCGCCCAGGCGAAGGCGGCCAACGCGGTCGGCATGCAGGTGCTCCTGCGGATCCTGGGGCTCGAGGCAGCGGACCTGGCCCGGCTCGACCTCGCCGGCGGCTTCGCCTCCTCGCTCGACGTCCCGAATGCCATCGCCATCGGCTTCCTGCCGGCGGTGTCCCCCGAGCGCGTCGTGCGCCACGGGAACGCGTCCGTCCGCGGCGCGAAGGCGCTCCTGCTCTCGCGAGGCGCGCGCGCTCGCCTCCAGGCCCGGGTCGCGCACATCGAGCACGTGGAGCTCGAGGCCGAGCCCGACTTCTTCGAGCTGTTCGTCGAGGGCTGCCGCCTGGAGCCGCTCCGGGCGGCGAGCGTGCCCGCGTGAGCGCCCCGAAGCCGGGCCTCCGCGACCGGCTGACGTCGGGGGACGAGTTCGTCGTCGTCACGGAGCTGGTCCCGTGGCGCGGACCGGCGGCGGACAAGGCGGGCCGGGCAGGCCTGGCAGCCGCGCACACCCTGGTCGACGACCCGCGGATCGCGGCAATCTCGATCACGGACAATGCCGGCGGCCACGCGATGGCGCGTCCGGCGCTGCTCGCCGAGGAGTTCCTCGCCCGCGGCCAGGACGTGATCGTCCACGTGGCCTGCCGGGACCGCAGCCGCAACGGGCTCCTCTCGCTCGCCTGGGAGCTGGAGCAGCGCGGCGTGCGGAACGTGCTGGCCATCTCCGGCGATCACCCGACCGAGGGCTTCGCGGGCCTCTCGCGACCGGTGTTCGACGTGGATTCGGTGGGCCTGCTGGCGCTCTATCGCGACCTGGTCAACCAGGGAGCGGGCGACCGCGCCGAGCCCGGGCAGCCCGGCTTCTACCTGGGCTGCGCCGTCTCGCCGTTCAAGCGCCTCGAGGCGGAGGTCGTCCCGCAATACCTGAAGCTGGCGCTCAAGGTCCGCGCGGGAGCGGACTTCGTGATCCCCCAGCTCGGCTACGACGCGCGGACCTGGGACGAGCTGCTCCGCGCGATGCGCCGCGCGGATCTCCGCGTCCCGGTGCTCGCCAACGTGTTCGTGCTCTCACGGACCGTGGCCCGCCTCTTCAACGCGAACCAAGTCCCCGGCTGCGTCGTATCGGACGAGCTGCTCGCGGTCGCGGAGCGCGAGGCGGCGGCGCCGGACAGAGGCCGGGCCTTCTTCCTCGAGCTCGCGGCGCGCCAGGTGGCGATCGCCCGGGGCCTCGGGTTCCGGGGCGTCTACCTTGCCGGCCACCTGCCCGCCGCCGACGTGGCGAAGGTGCTCGACACGGCCGCCGGCTACGCGCCCGACGACTGGCGTGCCTTCGCGAAGGAGATCAGCTACGCGCCGCAGGGGAGCTTCCGGCTGTTCGCCGGCGATCCCGCGACCGGCCTCGCGACCGACGCGCTGCACCCCGCTTACGCGCGGACCCTCACGGCGCGTGCGCGCCGCGGGGCACGCCGCCGCGCGTCGGCCTGGTACAAGGCGAACCGGCTCGCCCACCGCGCTCTCTTCGCACCTGGATCGCCGGGGTTCCGGGCCGCCGGGCGCGCCTACGGGCAGGTCGAGCGGCTCCACCTGGGCCGGCCGCTCCACGTCCTGGAGCAGGCGGTCAAGGTGCCGCTCTACGACTGCCGGGACTGCGGCGACTGCTCGCTCCCCGATGTCGCCTACCTGTGCCCGGAGTCGCAGTGCCCGAAGGGTGAGCGCAACGGCCCCTGCGGAGGCTCGCACGACGGGATCTGCGAGGTTGCCCCGAAGCGCTGCGTGTGGGTCCGCGCCTATGAGCGCCTGAAGCCCTACGGCGAGGAGCTCGCCATGCTTGAGCGTCCTCCCGTCATCGTCGACAACCGGCTCCGGCGCACCAGCGCCTGGGCGAACACCTTCCTCGAACGCGACCACTTCGCGAAGGGAGCACCATGACGGCGATGGCCGGCCGGCCGTTCATCGTGATCGGCGAGAACATCCATGCGACGCGCGTGGTCCTGCGGGGCGGCTCGCGCGTGGCGGCGCTGCCGGACGGCCGCCCGGCCCTCCCGTTCACGGACGAGGCGGCCGTCGAGCGGCTCCTCCCGGTCCCGGACGCGGCGCTCGACGGCCCCGACGGGCCGAAGCAGCGGGTGAAGCACGTCAAGGCGGCCGTCATCGCCGGCATGGGCGGCGACGGTGCGGCGGCCGAGCTGGGGCGCGCGTACCTCCGCGCGATGGCCCGCCGCCAGGCCGCGGCGGGCGCCTCGTATCTCGACCTGAACGTCGACGAGGTGACCACGGACGTGGAGGCCCGGATCGCGGCCATGCGCTGGCTGGTCGCCGCGATCGAGGATGCGACCGACGTCCCGCTTGCGCTCGACTCGTCTTCGGCGGCCGTCCTCGGGGCGGGCCTGGACGCGGCGTCCCGTCGTGCGGGCGCGCCGCTCCTCAACTCGGCCGCGCTCGATCGCCTCGACGTGCTCGACTTCGCCGCCGGCAACGGCTGCGGGGTGGTGCTCTCGGCGACCGGAGCGGGCTCCATGCCGGCCAACGCGGACGAGCGCGTCGCGAACGGTCGGGCGCTCATCGACGCGGCCGTCGCGCGCGGCCTGGACCTCGCCGCGCTGTACGTCGATTCGCTCGTCCTCCCGGTCGCGGTTGACCCGGAGGCAGGACGCTCGTTCCTGGCCGCCGTGCGCACGCTCCGGGCGGCGTTCGGGGCCGGGCTGCACCTCACCGGCGGGCTCTCGAACGTGAGCTTCGGGCTGCCGGCTCGCCGGCTTCTCAACGACGTCTTCATCGACCTGGCCATCGCCGCCGGGGCGGACAGTGGCATCATCGACCCGCTGGCAAACGACCCGCGGCGGATCGCCGGTCTCGATCGCGGGTCGCGGGCGTACCGACTGGCCAGCGACCTCCTGACGGGCGCCGACCCCTACGGGGGCGAGTTCCTGGTGGCCTTCCGCGCGGGCGAGCTTGCCTGAGGCGCGGCGAAGGGAGCGGCGGCCGGCCGGCGCGAAGCGGGACGGCAGGACGGAACGGCAGGACAGGCAACGGGAGAGACGACGGATGGCGAACCTGGCGGCGCTCAAGGAGGCGGTCGAGGTCGGCGACCGCGCTTCGGCGGTTCGGATCACCCGGGAGGCGGTCGACGAAGGCCTCGACCCGCGGACGATCCTGGCCGCGATGACCGCGGCCATGGAGGTCATCGGCACCCGGTTCCAGAACCAGGAGATCTACGTCCCGGAGATGCTGATCTCCGCCCGGGCGATGAAGGAGGCGACCGCAGTCCTGGAACCCGTCCTGGTCGAGGCGGGCATCCGACCCCAGCACACCGCCGTCATCGGCACGATCAAGGGCGACCTGCACGACATCGGTAAGAACCTGGTCGCGATGATGTGGAAGGGCGCCAACATCGAGGTGATCGACCTGGGCACGAACGTCTCACCGGAGCGCTTCGTCGAGGCGGCCCGGGAGCACGGCGCCCACCTGGTCGGGATCAGCGCGCTCCTGACCACCACGATGGTGGGGATGAGGGACGTCGTCGCCGCGATCCGCGCCGCGGACCTCGGCGGGATCAAGGTGATCATCGGCGGCGCCCCCGTCACGCAGGACTTCGCCGACCAGATCGGCGCGGACGGCTACGCGCCGGACGCGGCGTCGGCGGTCGAGGTCGCGCGGGAGGCGCTTCGAGCGGGCTGAGGCACGCACGGAGCGCTCGTCAGCCGGCCGGCGTGGCGGGCTCCGCCCGGATCACACCGTCGTCGTACGACATCGCGAGCCGCTCGCCGGGCTGCAGGACCAGGAAGTCGGCCGGGTCCCAGGCGCCGTCGATCAGGCGCCGGACCAGGAGCAGCTCACCGACCAGCTTCGCGAACCCCCAGCCGCGCCGATCGGCGTCGTCGCGGGCACGGGCCTCGGCCCCGGCAGCCGCCTCCGGCGCGGCCACTCCCATCTCCACGAAGGCGGCCCGGTCGTAGTGGGAGCGCCAGGCGCCCAGCGCCTCCATCAGGTACGCGGCGTTGTCCTCGCCGTACTTCGCCACGTACTCCTCGTAGGTCGCGCGCGCGGACGCGTCCGAGACCGCGCCGACGCCGGCGAACGCGCTGCCGTCGTCGGTGCGCTCCAGGTAGTCCTGGACGTACCAGTAGGTGCCCGGGTTGGCCGTGAACTCGGCCTGGTAGCGGGCGCGGTCGCCCAGGAAGAGCGTGATGCAATCGTGGGCACGCGGCACGGCGAGCGGGATGGCCCCGGCCCGGAGACCGGCAGTCGCGCCGCCGCAGAGCCCGTAGGCCAGCGCCACCGCGTCGTACGGCGCGCCGACCCCGTCGATCTCGGCCTGGAGGACCGCACGCAGGTTCGGCGGGTCGTCGTGCAGGCCGCGCCGGTTGAGCCGGACGTCCACTACGTGCGGGGAGCGCGCAGCGCACAGGTAGACCGACCGGGCGAGGACCTCGCAGGTCAGGGCGAGCAGGCGCATCGCCGACAAGCCTAGCAGCGGCCGTGCGCCAGGTGCCCCGGGCGCCGGACACAGGCCCCGGTACCACGCACGGCTCCCGGGCGCCCGGTTGCGCCCGCCCCTGTATCGTTCGGGGCGTCCAACCGTACGCAGGAGCACCGCACCGTGGCCCTTCCGTCGCTTGCCCGGATCCCCGCCCCGCCCGACTCGATCCTCGGCCTGTCCGAGGCGGCCCGCGCCGACACCCGGAGCGGGAAGATCAACCTGTCGCTGGGCGTGTTCGTGGACGAGACCGGGACCACGCCGGTCCTGGCGTCCGTGACCGAGGCCGAGCGACGCATCCTCGCGGCGGGCCGGAGCAAGCTCTACCGGCCGATCGACGGCGACGCGGCGTTCCGCGACGCGGTTCGCGACCTCGTCTTCACGCCCGAGCACGAGGTCGTCCGCTCCGGGCGCGTCGCCGTCAGCCAGACCCCCGGCGGCACGGGCGGGCTGCGTGTCGCGGCCGACTTCATCCGGCAGACCGGCGGGAGCGGCACGATCTGGATGAGCCAGCCAACATGGCCGAACCACCCCCAGCTCTTCTCGGCCGCCGGTTTCCTGATCCGCGAGTATCCGTACACGGACCCAACGGGACGGAGAATCGACGAGGACGCCCTGCTCGCGGCACTCGGCGAGGCGTCGCCGGGCGACGTCGTGCTGCTCCACGGCTCGTGTCACAACCCGACCGGCGTCGATCCCTCGCCGGCGCTGTGGCGGAGGATCGGCGACCTCGTGGAGGACCGGCGGCTCCTGCCGCTCGTCGACTTCGCCTACCAGGGATTCGGAGACGGGCTCCGCGAGGACGCCGACTGGATGGACGGGCTCCTGCGCCCCGGCCTGGAGCTCCTCGTCTCGACCTCGTACTCGAAGAGCTTTGCCCTGTACAACGAGCGGGTCGGGGCCCTGGTCCTCGTGGCCGGGTCGGCCGCCCAGGCCGCGGCCGCGCAATCGCACGTGCGGTTCGCCATCCGCTGCAACTACTCGAACCCACCCTCGCACGGTGGCGACATCGTGGCGACGATCCTCGGCGACCCCGAGCTGCGCGCCCGGTGGGAGATCGAGCTGGCCGGCATGCGGTCGCGGATCAAGGCGAACCGCGCGGCGCTCGTCGAGGCGATCGACGCGCGCGGCATCCCC
The DNA here is from genome assembly GCA_031292335.1 of Candidatus Limnocylindrales bacterium. Classification (GTDB taxonomy): domain Bacteria; phylum Chloroflexota; class Limnocylindria; order Limnocylindrales; family CSP1-4; genus CTSoil-043. Next base: position 6,334 of record JARLHH010000100.1, read on the forward strand.
GGCGACTGGGCGCCCATCGCGGCGCAGCGCGGGATGTTCGCGCTCCTCGGGCTCAGCCTGGACCAGGTGGCGCGGCTCCGCGAGGAGCACGCCGTCTACGTGGTCGGGCGCGGCAGGATCAACGTGGCGGGCCTGACGCCCGCGACCGTGGGACCGTTCGCCGACGCGCTGGGAGCCGTCGTCGCCGGCTGAACGCATCTCCCGGCCGGCGCCGTACCATCGTTGCATGCCGATCACCGCAGTCGAGCTCTTTCGCACCGTCGGCCTGAGCGCCGACGGCCCCGTCGTGTGGGGAAGCCCGGTCCGCGCCAACGGCCCCGGGATCTACGTCGTCGAGTGGCCGGCCGCGCCCGACCGCGCCCCGGTCGACATCTCTGCGGTCGGGACGTGGCTCAGCCGCGTGCCGACGCTCGCCGTCGACGGCGAGCGTCCGACCGGCAAAGGGCTCGCTGCCCGACTGGCCGCGTGGTGGCTCCCCGGCGAGTCGATCGTCTTCATCGGCAGCACCGGGAAATCGATCGCACGCCGAGTGGATGCCTTCTACCGGACGCCGCTCGGCGACGCTCGGCCGCACGCCGCGGGCCAGTGGCTCAAGGCGCTCACGAACCTCGGGCGGGCGCGGGTCTGGTGGGCGTCGACCGACGCCGCGGAGGAGTACGAGGACGCCTGCTTCGAGGCCTTCGCGGCCGCCGTACCCGACGAGGTTCGCGCCCAGCTGCCGGCCAAAGGTGTCGCCCTTCCCTTCGCCAACCGCCGGCATCCCAACGGCACCGCCCGCCCGGACGGCGTGGCGGGATCCACCATCGAGCCCCCACCATCGGCAGAGCCGGCTGCGGCAGCCGGGAAGGGCACCCCGCGCCGGAGCCCCAGCACGATCTCGGACGAGGACCTTGCCCGCGTCAACAAGCTGCTCCAGGACCTCGCCTGCGGCGAGCCCGGCCTGGAGATCACGCCGTCCCAGGCCAACGCCGAAGGCGCGATCCGGCGCCTTCTCGGGGAGTCGCCCGCTCGCCCGGCGAGCGCGCTGGGACAGCTGCTCCGGGCCGGCAAGATCACCGGCGCCCACCAGGACCTGGATGGCCGCTGGGCGATCCGTTGCACCAGACGGAGTCATTGATGACACTTCGACCAAGCCTCGCCGTGATCGCGCACGACGGGAAGAAGACCGACCTGGTCGCCTATGCGACCTACAACCGCGCCGTCCTCGCCCAGTTCGACCTGTATGCCACCGCGACCACCGGGCGCCTCCTCCGCGAGAAAGTCGGGCTCGAGGTGACCACCTTGCTCTCCGGCCCGCTCGGCGGCGACGCGCAGATCGCCGCGATGGTCGCCGAGGGCAAGATCCGTGCCGTCCTGTTCTTCGTGGACCCGCTGAGCGCCCACCCGCACGACCCGGACATCCGCACGTTGCTGCGCGTCTGCAACGTGCACAACATCCCGATCGCCACGACCCTTGCCGCGGCCGACCTGTTCCTGACCTCGCCCCTGCTCTACGTCGGCATGGGCGAGGAGGCGGACGTGGTCGAAGCCGGAACCGAGGTCATGGGGGTCGGGGTTGCCCAGCCCGGAGGCGCCCCCGGCCGGCCGTAACCGGCCGCCGCGTCCGTGCTTCGGGCCGGCCGGGGCCTGAGGCGGACGCGAGGCTCAGGCGGCGGGCGGCTCGACCGTGTTCGTCGGCAGCCGGACCTCGAACCGCGCCCCGCCCTCCGGGCGGTTGGAAGCGGAGATGGTGCCGCGGTGCGCCTCCACGATCCACGCGGCGATCGACAGACCCAGGCCGGTGCCACCGGCCGGCGCGTTGTCGGCCCGCCAGAAGCGCTCGAAGATCCGGGGCAGATCCTCCTCGCGGATGCCCGGCCCCTGGTCGTCGACGGTCAGCACCACGTCCGGGCCCTCGGGACGGATGCGCACGGCAACGGTCGTGCCCGCCGGGCTGTGCGCCAGGGCGTTGTCCGTGAGGATCGTCACGAGCTGCCGCAGGCGGAGCGGGTCCCCGGAAACCGTCGCGGGCCGCGGATCGACCTCCAGCTGGACGCCCCGCTGGGCGGCGATCGGCGTGAGCGGCCCGACTGCCTCCACCGCGACGTCCGCGAGGTCGAGCGGCGTGCGATCCAGCGTCAGGGCGCCGGAGTCGGTTCGCGCCAGGAGCAGGAGATCCTCGACCAGCGCCGTCAGGTGGGAGACCTCCGCGTCGATGTCGTCGAGCGCCTCGCCGACCTTCTCCACGGGCTGCTTCCGGTTGCGTCGGAGATCCGCCACGCTCGTGCGGATGACCGTGAGCGGCGTCCGCAGCTCGTGGCTCGCGTTCGCGGTGAACTCGCGCTGACGACGGAGCGCAGCGTCGCGCCGGTCCATGGAGGCCCGGACCGGGATGAGCGCCCGGCCCGCGTAGACGTAGCCGGCCGCGAGCGCCAGGAGGAGCGCCGCCAGCCCGCCGACCAGGAGGACCTCCAGGAGCGTCGAGAGGAGCTGCACCTCCGACGACCGCTCCCCCAGGACCTGGACGACATACGTGCCTTCCGGCCGCGAGACCGCCACCGAGTAGACCCGGATCGGGATCGACGACACCTGCACCTGGCGCACGTCCGTGGCTCCGGCCCGGGCGGCCACGACGCCCGCCTGGTCCGGCAGCCCGGAGATCTCCTGGAGCTCTGCCGGCCCCAGCAGCGTGCCGTCGGGGCGGACGATCAGCACGAGCGTCCCGGAGGACCCGTTCCCGAACCCGGGACCAAGCACGAAGCCGCCGGGAACCTGCCCCTGGCTCTGGAGAGCCTGCACGATCGGGTTCGCGCGGGCGGCCAGGAGATCCGTCCCGCGTGCGGCGAGCGATCCCGAGACCGCCAGGTAGAGTGCCGTGCCCAGCGCGACGAGGATGACGAGCGTCAGGCCGCCGCTCCAGGCGAGCAGGCGAAGCCGCGTTCGGCGGAGCAGCGCCGCGTCGCCGTTCTCGCGCGGTGCGTCAGTCGCCACGCAGCCGGTACCCCATCCCGCGGACGGTCTCGATGCAGGCCGCGGCATCCGGGCCCAGCTTGTCCCGGAGCAGGTGGATGTAGGCCTCCACCGTGTTCGGGGTGAGCGCGGCGCCGTAGGGCCAGGCGTAGTCGAGGAGCTGGTCGCGGCTGAGAACCTGGCCGGGCCGCCGAAGCAGGCACTCCAGGATGGAGTACTCGCGGCCGCTCAGCTGGACCTCCTTGCCCGCCACGTCGACACGCCGCAGCGCCTCGTCGAGCACGATCGGCCCGGCCGCGAGGCGCATCGTCGAGCGTGGCGGCGGTCGCCGGCCGAGCGCGCGGAGACGCGCAAGCAGCTCTTCGTAGGCAAAGGGCTTCACGAGGTAGTCGTCCGCTCCCGCGTCCAGCCCCGCCACCCGGTCTCCCACGGCGTCGCGCGCCGTGAGCATCAGGATCGGCACCTGGTTGCCGACCCGCCGGAGCTGCCGGGCCACCTCGAAGCCGGATCGGTCGGGCAGCCCGACATCGAGGATGACCGCGTCCAGGCCGGGGGAGGCGCCGGCGACTTCCAGGCCCTCATCGGCCGTCTCGGCCGTCTCCACCGTGTGGCGGTCCTGCGTCAGGAGCCGTCGGAGGAGGCGGACGAGCCGAGCATCATCCTCGATGACCAGCAGGTGCACGAGATCTCCAGTGCGGGTCGATACCCGTCAGCTCGTGGACGACCGTCAGGGCGTGACGATCGTGACGTCCGAGGCGGTGATGGTACGAGTCACCGTACCGGTTCCGCCGGCCGCCCCGGTGCCGCCCGTGGCGCCGGTTCCACCCGTTCCGCCCGTCGCGCCACCGGCAGCACCCGTGCCGCCCGTGCCGCCCGCGGCACCTGCCCCGGCGC
>JARLHH010000101.1 GCA_031292335.1 Candidatus Limnocylindrales bacterium
CAAGCACCCATACGTACCTCCGGCGCGTGCCTTGGCCGATCCGCAGTCCCCACGGTGGCAAGTTCGTGTGCGACAGCGCAGGGTCGCCCACACATGAGACGGTCGGCGGGGAGCCCAAGGGACCGAGAGGCCCGCCTCCTTAACGAAGGCAGGCCGGCGAGCCCGAGGAGCGCGAGCGGCTGCAGGCCAGTCAGCGCTTTCGCGGGATCGAAGCGGCGCGAAGGTTCACCGGTCCGCCCCGTCCGGCGCCAGCGCCGCGGCGAGGCTGCGATACGACTCGCGAAGCAGGCGGGCGACCTCCGGCCAGTAGGCGCGGCCCGGACCCGTCGGCCCGTCGGTGTCGGCCGCCGCACCGCGGTCACGCACCTCCGCTGCCATTCCTCGGAAGCGTGCGGCTTCCGCGACGCTGGCCTCTGGGACTCCGTAGAGCGCCGCGTACAGCGCGGCGATCGCCGTCCCGGCGGCATCGCCCGCTGACAGGCCGATCTCGCGCCGAACCACCCACCACCGGAGCTCGCGGCGGGCGACCTCGATCCGGTCAACCGTTGCGGGGAGGCCGAGGGTCACATAACCGCGCTCGATGTCGGGCAGGAACCGATCGTAGTCGCCGCTCGAGCGGGCGAACCGGACGGCCCCGCGGGTCAGCCAGAGGGCGGCGAGGATTGCCCGCGGCCAGCTTGCGTGCGCCTGCTCGCGGTTGGCGAGCACGAGCAGCCCGAAGAGCCTTGCCGGCTGGCGGCGATAGTACGCCTGCCACATGCGCAGCTCGAGGCGGGCCAGGCGCGCCGGGTCGAAGCCCCGACCCCACGCCTCGTCCGCGCTCTTGCGCTGACGGAAGGTCGGGCCGGGCGGCCGCGCGATCGCGGCGAGCTCGCCGGGCCGGCCCGCGGACGGCGGCGCGCGATCTCGAGGTTCAGGCTCTCCTCGCCGCGTGCCATCGCCCAACGGTGGTTGGCCGCGAACGCCGGTCGGGCGAGCCACGAAAAGCGCCGGAGGATCCCCTTCTCGGCCCGCACCCGCCAGTCATACTCGACCGAGGTGAGAGGCCCGTCGGGATGGTCGGCAGGCTGCACGGTCGTCAGGGTCCAGACGCCCTGCCCGACAAAGTCGCCCTCGGCCTCGAGGGCGAAGCCATGGGGTGGATCCGCCTGGGTCACCCGGAAGCGCCAGCGCAAGGTGTAGGGCAGCCATCCCGCTGTCCACAGGTCGACCACCTTGCCGACGCCGTCGGGGCCGCCCGGCTCGGCCACCTTGACCGACAGGTAGACGGACGGCCACCAGCGGGCGAGCCCTTCTGCATCGGCCAGGATCGCTGCGATCTCGTCCGCGGTCGCGGGCACGAGCCAGGTGGTGATGAAGTGGTACTCGTTGGACGCCATCGCCTCCCCCCAAGGAACCGAAGATCCATCGCCGAACAGGCGCCGAGACCGCTCGAGCGAGCCCTCTCGACGCCCCGGTGGGGCAGGTTACAGCGGGTACGCGCGCATGAGAAGAGCGGCCTGTCGCACTTGACCGTCAAGCACCACCTGGCGTACGCGCGGTCCAGGGTGGGGGCGACGACGAAAGCGCAGCTCGCGTGGATCCTCGTGCCGCGGCTGCCTGAGCCCGAGGGCATGGTCCAGACGGACGAACAGTGCGGTCGGGCCGAGGGGTGGCTCGTGGTTCCGAGCCTGGAGCTCCCCGGAGCGCCTCCGGGCACCGCAGGCCGTTCTCGCCGAATCAGCGGGAGTGCTCGGCGGACTCAGCTCGTCTCTTGATGCCCTTCAGCATCCGGCGCTCCATGGCGAAGTCGCCCAGCTCCATCAGCACGAAGTTGAAGAGCGCCAGGCGCGGTGTCTTCCATCGGTAGTCCTGCTTCATGCGCGTCACGAGCCGTGTGCCACCACCGGGCAATGGCGTCAGGCGCCAGGTCCAGGTGCTGTCCGGCTTCTCGGTCGCACTCGGGCGATGGACCCAGGTCATCCAGTCGTTCGTCTCGAAGGCAGTCACCGTGTAGGCGATCGCGAGGCCGTGCAGTTCCTTGAACATCGGCATCAAGTCGCCGGGGGCCGGGTGCTGGAACTCATCGATGATGCGCTCAGCGCTTCGTTGACTCGCGTTGTCGATCAGGTCGTACGTGTAGAACCCAGCCCTGCGGTAGCCCAGCTGCACGATCCAGGGCCAGACTCGCTCGGGCGGCGCGTCAACCGTGACAGCCCTGGTCGCGTTGAACTGCGCTCTCGGCACGACCTCGTCACCCGGCATCGCACCGTGCGCCTCGTCCGCGGTGGCGCCCCAGCGGAGGTGCCAGGGGCGGAACAGGGGTGCCGTCACGAACCAGGGAGTCGCGGTCAAGGCATCGAAGACCA